>WTJQ01000579.1 GCA_011524785.1 Planctomycetota bacterium
GCTGCGCGTGGGGCCGCGCGCGTCGCCCGGGGACGTCAGCGGGGGGGGGGGCCTCGTGGAGGTGGGCTCGACCGGGCTGCTCGAGGAGGAGCTGGTTGCTGGCGAGGTGCGGCCCGCCCCCGGGGAGGCGGCCTGCCGCGCCGTCGTCGAGGGCATCGACCTCGCACTCGCTGGCCGGGTTCAGGGGCTCGTGACGGCGCCCCTCAACAAGGAGGCATTGGCGGCCGCGGGCCACGACTGGCCTGGGCACACGGAGCTGCTCGCCGAGCGCGCGGGCGCCGAGCGCGTGGCGATGATGATGGTTGGCGACCGCCTCCGCGTTGTGCTCGCGACCATCCACTGCGCCCTCGCCGAGGTGCCGGGGCGCCTCTCGGTCGAGACCGAGCTCGAGGCCATCCGCTTCGCGAGCGCCGGCGCGCGCGCGTGCGGGATCGAGCGGCCTCGGATCGCCGTCGCCGGACTCAACCCTCACGCGGGAGAGGGCGGTCGCTTCGGGCGTGAGGAGCTGGAGGTGCTGGCGCCTGCCGTGCAGCAGGCGCGCGCCGAGGGCCTCGACGTGGCCGGCCCGCTCGCCGGGGACACCGTGTTCCTTGCCGCGCGCGAGGGGGCGTTCGACGTGGTCGTCGCCCAGTACCACGATCAGGGCCTGATCCCGGTCAAGCTCGAGGGCCTCGACCGCGGCGTCAACGTGACCCTCGGGCTGCCCTTCGTGCGGACCAGCCCCGACCACGGTACGGCCTTCGATCGCGCCTGGCAGGGGACGGCGAACCCGGGCAGCATGCGGCGCGCCATCGAGGTGGCAGCCCAGCTCGCGACCTCCCGGTCCGTGGGGCTCTAGCGCCGGCGGCGGCGCGCCCAGGAACGCCCGCTCTCCTCGCTGGGGGAGCGCCAGCCGCGCTCCTGGCGAACGTCCGGGAAGAAGCGGTCGGTCGTTCGGAAGTGGACCTTCGCCACGGCCTCGAAGCGCTCCAGCGCTCGGTCTCCCCAGGTGCGCTGCAGCTCGCGGGCTGCATCGAGCGCGGGCGTGCCCGCTCCCTTCGGCAGATCGAGCCCGGCCTCGTCGCTCAGCCGGACGAGCCCCTCGAGGAACACCTTGCGCGCCACGAGGCTCGCGGCGGCCACGGCGGGAGCGCGCTCCGCGCGATGCTCCTGATGGAGGCGCAGGTCGAGCGCGTCGAAGGCGCGCCCGAGCCGCCCCTCGTTCTTGGAGAACTGGTCGATGAGCACCGCGTCGCCGGGCTCGGCGTGGCCCTCGTCGAGCAGCTCGCGCGCGGCCTCGGTGTAGAGCTCGGAGAGCACCAGGGCGACGTTCTTGCGCTCGCTCCAGCGCGCCATGTACTCGGGCGGATCGAGGACGCGGACCGCGTGGGGGAAGCGTCCCATGATCCAGCCGCCGAGCCGGTGGGCCGAGGCGTCCGTGACCTTCTTGGAGTCCATCACGCCTCGGGTCCGCAGCTCCGCGGCCTCGCCCTCGCCGATGCGGACCATCGCGACCACCAGGGGACCGAAGTAGTCGCCCTTGCCAGACTCGTCGCCCCCGATGAGGGCGCCAGCCTCCAGCTGCTCCCCGTGGCTGGTCGGGGCTGTGGAGCCCCTGGCGTCTCCGGCCGCTCCCTCGGACGGGGCTGCGGGCGGCTCGGACCCGGCAACCTCGGCAGCGCGCTCCGGGAGGTGGCGCAGGAGGAACAGGTCGATGCCGCTCCCCTGGAGGACCAGCTTGCCCGACGTGTAGAGGACGGCGACCACGCCGTCGCCCCGGGCCCAGAAGCGGGCGTGCGGCTGGCGCCGGCGCTCGTAGTCCTGGGCGTCGATCGACCGCTCGAGGGCCGCCTGCTCGGTCGCGCCGAGCTTGAGGACCACGGTGCCTTGAGCCATGCGAGGCATGCTAGCGAGGCGACCTCGTGGATCCGAGGGCCCCGTCCCCCTCGATCGCTCGGGTCGCCGTCGCGCGTTTGCTAGCCTGCGCCGCTCGCGCGATGTCCTCCTCGTCCGACTCCACGCCCGCGCCGGCCTCCCCGGCCGCCGGCCGCACGTCCCTGCGCGTCCGGCTCCTGCTCTCGCTCTCCTCGGTCCTCGCCTTCGTGCTGCTCGGGGAGTGCGTCGCGCGCGTGCGCGAGCCGGGCCCCTTCTCGCTGGTCGACACCAACCCCTATCTCACTGGCGAGAAGTCGCACGAGGTGCGCCACCGACCGGGCTTCGAGGGCCGCTGGGACTCGACCTGGTACCGCATCAACGGGCGCGGGATGCGGGGGCCGGACATCGACTGGTCCCTCGGAGACGAGGAGCTGCGCGTGGTCTGTCTCGGGGACTCCTGCACCTTCGGCAAGGGGGTCCTGGAGGAGGCCAGCTGGCCGCGACAGCTGGAGCGGCTCCTGCAGGAGGCGCTCCCCGAGGGCCAGCGCGCCCGCGTCGCGAACCTCGGCATCAACGGGGGGGATGCGACCAGCGCCCACGAGCTCCTGCGGGAGCAGGGGCTCGCGCTGCGGCCGGACCTCGTCGTGTACGGCGCCAACGTCAACGACTTCCCCAACGCGGTCGAGGCCGTCAACCAGAAGGTGTTCAACGAGGCGCCCCTCAAGCGCCTGATCCCGCAGGGCATCCTCGACCCGCTCAATCGCTCCGCGCTCTACCGCTGGGCTCGCAGCCTGTACTACCAGTCCCGGCGCGCCCAGGACTGGGCCGCGGCCGAGGCGTTGGCGGCCTCGATGGGGGAGGCTCCTGCCGAGTCCCCGGCCTGGGCGCGCCAGCGGGCGCGCGTCGAGGCGATCCAGCGGGACGCCCTCGCGGCCGGCGCCCGCTGCGCCATCGTGCTCTTCCCCTACGAGAGCCAGATCTACCTCGACAGCTACGACACCTCGGCGATCGAGAGGCTGGCCGCGCTCTGCGCCGAGCTGGAGATCCCGTTCATCGACCTGGCCGAGGTCTTCCGGGAGCACTTCCGGAGTGCGGGGGAGGACCTCTTCATCCCCGGCGACCGCTACCACCCGAACGCGGGGGGCTACACTCTCGTGGCCCGCGCCCTCCTCCGGCTCGCCCGGACCGAGGGGCTCCTCGAGGCCGAGGAGAGCTCCGCGGAGGACCCCCCCCGATGAAGTTCCTGCGCGACAACTGGCTCTGGATCGTCGGGCCGATCGTCCTGCTGGCCCTGCTCGTGGCGCTGTTCGTGGCCATGACCAGTGGTTCTGGCCTCGAGAACAACACCTACGACCTCGGCTGATTTCCGACGGCGCGCCCCGCGACGCGCAGGGGCGCCGCCTGGCTCGGTTGGAGAGGAGCCGCTCCGGCCGGTTGCGCTTGCCTCGGGCCCCCCAGTCCAGGAACATCTCCGCCATGAAGACCCAGGACAGCGCCTCCCAGGCCGAGATGACCCCCGCGTCCGCACGCCAGATGCTGGAGGAGGGGAACGCCCGGTTCGTCGCCCAGAGCATGACCAGCCGCGACCTCGCGGCCCAGGTGCAGGCCACCAGCGGCGGTCAGTGGCCCTTCGCGGCCATCCTCGGCTGCATCGACTCCCGCGTCCCCCCGGA
This sequence comes from Planctomycetota bacterium, assembly GCA_011524785.1. Lineage (GTDB taxonomy): Bacteria > Planctomycetota > UBA1135 > UBA1135. The sequence continues at coordinate 3,528 of WTJQ01000579.1, forward strand.
GCTCGTCTTCGACCAGGGGCTCGGCGATCTGTTCAGCGTCCGGATCGCAGGGAACTTCGCGAACACGGACATCCTCGGCAGCCTCGAGTTCGCCTGCAAGGTGGCCGGCTCCAAGCTCGTCGTGGTCCTGGGCCACAAGGCCTGCGGGGCCGTGAAGGGCGCCTGCGACAGCGTGGAGCTGGGCAACCTCACGTCCATGCTCGGCAAGCTCCAGCCCGCGGTGGCCGCCGTGGCCGAGCCCGCGGACCCCGCGCAGCGCACGAGCGCCAACGGCGACTTCGTGCAGGCGGTCGCCGAGCGCAACGTGCACATGACCGTGGCCGCGATCCGCGAGCAGAGCGAGGTCCTGCGGACGCTCGAGGCCGAGGGCGCGATCGCCATCGTCGGCGCGATGTACGACATCGGCTCCGGCGCCGTCACGTTCCTCGAGGAGTCGGCCGTTGGCTGATCCCAAGGTGGGCGTGATCATGGGCAGCGCCTCGGACTGGCCCACCATGCAGCAGGCGGTCGAGATGCTCGACCGCTTCGGTGTGCCGAGCGAGCACTGCGTCGTGAGCGCCCACCGCACCCCCGAGCGCCTCCGCGAGTACGCCAGCAGCGCGGCGGACCGAGGCCTCGAGGTGATCATCGCCGGTGCAGGGGGCGCGGCCCACCTGCCCGGGATGGTCGCGGCCTGGACGACCCTCCCCGTCCTGGGCGTGCCGGTGAAGAGCCGTGCCCTGAGCGGGATGGACTCCCTGCTCTCGATCGTGCAGATGCCGAAGGGCGTGCCCGTCGGCACCCTGGCCATCGGCGATGCCGGGGCCGCGAACGCGGGCCTGCTCGCCGCGCGCATCCTCTCCACGCGCGATGCGTCCCTGCGCGCCGCGCTCGAGACCTTCGCGAAGGAGCAGGGCGAGGCCGCCCTGGCCGCCGAGCTCCCGTGAGCGCACCGATCCTCCCGGGAGCGACCCTCGGCATGCTCGGCGGGGGGCAGCTCGGGCGCATGTTCGCGCTCGAGGCACGACGCCTCGGCTACCGGGTGGCCGTGCTGACCACCGAGGCCGACTCGCCGGCCGCTCAGACCGCGGATGCGGTCACGGTGGCGGCCTACGACGACCGCCACGCCGTCGAGGGGTTCTCCCGTGGCGTCGCGGCCGTGACGCTCGAGTTCGAGAACGTGCCTGCGGCCATGGCCGAGGCCGCAGCCTCCGCGGCGCCCGTCCGGCCTTCGGGCCGCCTCCTGGAGGTCGCCCAGAATCGGCTGCTGGAGAAGCGCGCCGTCGCGGAGCTCGGGCTGCCGGTGGGGACCTTCCATCCGGTCGTCGCCGAGGCGGACCTCGCGTCCGCTGCCGCCGCGATCCCCGGCGGCGCGATCCTGAAGACCGCCGAGTCCGGCTACGACGGGAAGGGCCAGCGGCGTCTCGCCGGCAGTGACGAGCTCGCCGACGCCTGGCGCGAGTTGGGCAAGGTCCCCTGCATCCTCGAGGCCCTGGTTCCCTTCACCCGCGAGATCTCGGTGATCGGCGCGCGTGGCGTGGACGGGGACGTCGCCCTGTACGAGCCGTTCGAGAACCACCACGAGAACCAGATCCTCGACCTCACCAGCTGGCCGGCGGGGGTCGGCGCGGAGACCCGCGACGCTGCCCACGCCATCGCGCGCGGGGTGCTCGAGGGCCTCGACGTGGTGGGGGTCCTGTGCGTCGAGCTGTTCGTCCTGGAGGACGGGTCCCTGCTCGTGAACGAGCTCGCGCCCCGCCCGCACAACTCCGGGCACCTGACGATCGAGGCCGCGACCGCCAGCCAGTTCGAGCAGCAGGTCCGTGCCGTCGCCGGCCTCCCCCTCGGAGCGCCGGAGCGCCGCGTCGGGGGCGCGGCCATGGCCAACCTGCTGGGCGACCTCTGGAGCGGGGGAGAGCCTGACTGGGCTTCTGCCCTGCGTGTCCCTGGCGTCTCCCTGCACCTCTACGGCAAGGCCGACGCGCGCCCCGGCCGGAAGATGGGGCACCTGACGGCCACCGGCTCCGACGTCGAGGAGGCGCGGCGCCGCGTGCTGGCGGCACGGGCTGCCCTCTCCGACTCGTGAGGCCCGCTTGCGCGGCTCGCGTCCAGGACGTATCAACGAGCCGATGTCTCTCGCGCTCGTCACGGCTCCGCTCGAGGAGCGGTTCGCCGCCTTCGCGCTCTGGCTCGTTCCCCTTGCCCTCGTCGCCTTCGCGGTCACCGTCTGGGGGGCCTTTCGGGCGGGTTGGCTCACGCGGCTCGCTACGCTCCTCGTGGGCGTTGGCGCCCTGTGGTTCGGGCTGCTCGCGGGGACCGGTGCCTACTTCGCGGCTTGGCAGGCCGAGCCGGATCCGCCAGCCGAGGCGTTCTCGGACGGGGGCTCCAACGTGTTCGTGCTCCTGTTCGGCTGGCTCCCGGCGCTCGCCCTGCTCGGGGGCCTGCGCATCGTGATCGCTCTCGCCCGGCGCGTCCGGCGCTGAGCCGGGCGTGACGCTGCGCGAGCTCGGATCAGAGCGCGATCGAGCGCCCGAGTCCGAGTCGCCGTGCGCCGTCCAGGCACGCGGCCGCGGCCGTGACGTCCTGGAGCGCGTGCCCCACCGACTTGAACAGGGTGAGCTCGGTGGGGTCCGTGCGCCCCGAGGCCGCCCCGCGGGCGACGTCGCCAAGCAGCGTCCAGTCCTCGCGCCGCGTGACGCCCGCATGCTCGGCGGCCACCAGCTCCCCGGCCTCGGTGAGCGCGCTCTCCAGGTCGTCGATGAAGACCCGCGCGCGCTCGATGCTGGCCTGGTCCAGCTCGCGCTGCTCGAGGGTGAAGCTGCCCACGCCCGACAGGTGGGCTCCGGGTGCCAGCCAGGCGCCGTCGAGCACCGGGGTGGTGGAGGTCGTGGCGGCGAAGACCACGTCGGCTCCCTCGACGGCGGCGCGGCAGGTGGCGGCTGGCTGGAGCCGCGGCGTCACGCTCTGCCGCTGCTCCGCGCAGAAGGCAGCCACGCGCTCCTGTGAGCGGGCGAAGACCCGCACCTCGTCGAGGCTGCACGCGGCGGTCATGGCGGCGAGCTGGGTGACGGCCTGCTGGCCACCCCCGATGAGCGCGCCGATCCGCGCGTGGGGACGTGCGAGCAGGCGCGCGCTCATCGGGTGTGGCCAGCAGGCCGTCACCCAGCTCGCCGCCATGACCGC
>WTJQ01000546.1 GCA_011524785.1 Planctomycetota bacterium
GGCCTGGGTGAGCGGATCACCGAGGTGCTGGACCACGAGCGCTTCCTGCCAGCGGTCAGCCAGGGCATCGTCGGCCTGACGTGCCGTGCGGACGACTCCGACACCCAGGCCCTGCTGTCCGGGCTGCCCGACGACGGGACCCACGCGCGGGCGCGCGCCGAGCGCCGCTTCCTCAACACGCTCGAGGCCGGCTGCACGGCGCCGGTCGCCGCGCACGCGACGGTCGAGGGCGCCACCCTCACGCTGGAGGCCCGCGTCCTGGCGGTGGACGGGACGCGCTCCCTCACCGGCCAACGCACGGGCACCCTCGACGACCCCGAGGCCCTCGGCGCGGCGCTCGCGGAGGAGCTGCTGGCTCAGGGCGCGGCCGCGCTGGTCGCGGAGGCCCGCGGATGACGGAGGCCAGCCCCTGGCGCGTGCTGATCACTGGCCCGATCGACGGCCGCGACGAGTGGCTGGAGGCCGCGACTCGCGCCGGATGGGAGGCCCACGAGGCGCCCCTGCTCGAGCGGGTCCCCCTCTCCTGGGAGCTCGCCTGCGAGACGCGCCCGGCCTGGATCGCCCTGACCTCGAGCGGCGCCCTCGAGGCCCTGGCCGACCTCGCCCGGGTCGAGCCCACCTGGAAGGACGTGCCGGTGGCCACCGTCGGGGAGCGCACGGCCGAGCGCATCCGGGCCCTGGGCTTCGAGGTCCAGCTCGTGGCCGAGGGTCGCAACGCCCAGGACCTCGCCCGAGCCCTCATCGAGCGCGAGCCGGAGGGCCCGGTCCTCTGGCTTCGCGGCGAGCGCGCCCTGGACCTCGGCGACCTCCTGCGGGAGGGCGGGGTGGCAGTGGAGGAGCGCGTGGTCTATGCCACGCGTCCCGCCTCGGCGGTCGCCCTCCAGCCGGTCGACGTGGTCTTCTTCGCCTCCCCCTCGGCCGTCGCCGTGTGGCAGGAGCTGGCCACGGGGACCGTGCCCGGCGCACTCGCCATGGGCTGGACCACCCTCGAGGCCCTGCAGGAGGCCGAGCGCGCCTTCTCCTTCGCCCTCCCGCTGATCACTCCCGAGCCCGTGTCGCTCACCGTCGCCCTCGACGCCATCGCCGCCTCGTCATGACCCTCGACCTCACCCAGAGCCAGGACATCTTCCAACGCGCCCAGCACCTCATCCCGGGCGGCGTCAACTCGCCGGTGCGCGCGTACCGCTCCGTGGGCGGCACCCCGCCGCACATGAAGCGGGGCGAGGGCGCGCTGGTCTGGGACGAGGACGGCAACGAGTACGTCGACCTCGTGCTGTCCTACGGCCCGCTGATCCTCGGGCACGGCAACGCCGAGGTGAAGCAGGCCCTCCACGACGCCGTCGAGACCGGCACCACCTTCGGCGCCCCCACCCGCGCCGAGCTGCGCATCGCGGAGCGCATCGTCGACCGCGTCCCCTCGGTCGAGATGGTGCGGCTGGTCAACAGCGGGACCGAGGCGACCCTCTCGGTCGCGCGCCTGGTGCGCGCCGCGACCGGGCGCAGCGCCCTGGTCAAGTTCAACGGCTGCTACCACGGCCACGGGGACTCGTACCTCGTGAAGGCCGGGTCGGGCGTCCTGACCCTCGGGGCCCCGGACTCCCCGGGCGTGCCCTCCGCCCTGGCCGAGCTGTCGCTCGTGGCCGACTACAACGACCCCGCCGGCATCGAGAGGCTGTTCGCCGAGCGTGGCTCGGAGATCGCCGGCGTCGTCGTCGAGCCGGTGGCCGGCAACATGGGGCTCGTCCCCCCCGATCCGGGCTACCTGGAGCTGCTGCGGCGCCTCTGCGACGAGCACGGAGCCCTGCTGGTCTTCGACGAGGTCATGACGGGCTTCCGCGTCGCGGCCGGCGGCTACCAGGAGACCTGCGGCGTGATGCCCGACCTGACCTGCATGGGCAAGGTCATCGGGGGCGGCCTCCCGATCGGCGCCTATGGCGGACGCAAGGACCTCATGGAGCACATCGCTCCGGCCGGCACCGTCTACCAGGCCGGCACGCTGAGCGGGAACCCGCTGGCCGTGGCCGGAGGCGACAAGACCCTCGAGCTGCTCGGGCGACCCGGGGTCTACGAGGGCCTCGAGCAGGCCTCGCGCACGCTCGCGGAGGGACTCGAGGAGCTGTGCCGGAAGCACGGCCGTCCCGGGCGCGTCCAGCGCATGGGCTCGATGCTCTGCCTCTACATGACGGACGAGCCCGTGCGGAACCTGGACGACGTGACCGCCTCCGACCGCGAGGGCTGGACGCGCTTCTTCCACAAGATGCTCGAGGGCGGTGTGCACCTCCCGCCGTCCCCCTACGAGGCCTGGTTCCTCAGCACCTGCCACGACCAGGCCGTGCTCGACCGCGTCCTGTCCGCGGCCGACCGCGCCCTCGCCTGAGCCCGTCGGGGCTCACTTGGTCCGCAGCTCGAAGGCCTCCACGAGGTCGTCGTCGCGGTAGGTGAAGACGGCCTCGAAGTCGCTCGCCTGGAGCACGCGGATGCGCCCCTCGGCGTCGCGTCGCAGGCCGAGGCTCGCCACCGAGAGCGCGCCTCCGGGCTCGAGGCGGTAGCCGGGCACGCGGTCGCCTCCCTGGCTCAGGTACTCGGCGATCAGGAGCAGCTGGTCGGCGCAGGCCTCGAAGCCCGCGTCGAAGCGATCCTTCGCGAAGCGCACCATCAGCTCGGAGTCCGCGAACCACTGGTTCGCCAGGGTCGAGAAGGCCTCCTGAGGCGCGTTCAGGAAGAACTCCACGTTGCCGCGCAGGTGCGCGCGGTCGAAGGCGCCCTCCTCGCGGAAGCGCCGGACCCAGGCCTCGTTCCAGGTGGCGTCCTCGCCGTCCCAGAGGCCCTGCTCGCGGAGGAGCGCGCGGGTCGCGGCGCGGTCGTAGCCGCGCGTGACCTCGTCGTGCCACACCACGGCGTCCCCAGCCGCCCGGCGCAGGCCGGCGTACTTGCGCGCGAACAGGTCCGGGCGCGTTCTGCGGCCGACCGTGTCGAGCATGTTGTGGGCCAGCTCATGGGCGAAGCAGATGAGGTAGACGTCGGTCTTGCCCTCGCGAACGGCGTCGCGGCCGAAGCTGTTCTCCGGCACGCCGAGACGCATCCCGAAGATGTTGATGCCGCTGCGAGCCTCGACTCGCTGGTCACGGCTCCCCGGGCCGATCCAGTCGGCGACGCTGACGAGCTCCACGTCCCACGTGCCCCGCGGGATCGCGTCGAGGAGAGCGCCCATGCGCTCGAGCTGCTCCTCGGTCGCCCGCGCGTTGTCGTAGAAGATCACGCCGTGATCGACGAGCAGCCGTCGGTAGCCGGGGGCCTCGCCGAGCGCCGCGGCCACGCGAGCGCGGCCCGCGCGGGTGTCGGGTGCACAGGCCTTGAGGACCACGGCGAACTGCGCGAAGAGGGGACAGGAGAAGGTCTCCGTCTCCTGGTCGAACTCCCGGCGCCGCAGGAGCTCCGGGTAGCGCTCGGGCAGGGCCGCGAGCTGGTCGAAGAGGGCGCGCCGTCCGCGTGCGTCCACGAGGCCCAGGGCGAGGTCGGCCTGCAGCGCACGCAGGGCCCCGAACACGCGGCCACGCAGGGCCTCGTCCTCGACGAGCTGCGGCCCCAGCGACCCATCCCCGTCCGCGAGGGCCTGCTCGAAGGTCTCGAGGTGCCCCTCCGAGCCCATGCCGGGCAGCCACCACAGGGAGCCGTTCTTGCCCCCGACGACGAGATCCTGCACCCCGTCGCGATCGAGATCGGCAATGGTCGGGGTGGAGTTGTCCTCCAGGACCTCTCGCAGCTGGACCTGCTGGCCGAGCTGCCCGTCCTGCAGCAGGCGGCGGCGCCCGAAGGCGAGCCGGCCCTCCTGCCGGCGGTGAACGGCGAGGTAGCCCCAGTTCACGCCCACGAGCAGGTCGAGCTCGCCGTCGCCCTCCAGGTCGAGCACGCGCGGGCAGGAGTTGTAGGCCTCCCCCACGCCCTCGATCCGCTCGGGCTCCGCGAAGGAGAGCGCGTCTCGATCACCCTCGTTCCGCAGCCACGCGACCGGTCCTCCGAAGCTCCCCAACACGAGGTCCAGGGCTCCGTCCCCGTCCAGGTCCACGAGATCGAAGCGGCCCTGGGCCGAGGGCGGCAGGGGCCACTCGACGGCCTCGGCCCGGTATCGACGGCCCTCGTCGGTCCTCATCCCCTCGTGAACGCGCAGACGGTCGTCGCCACAGGCCACCACCAGGTCGGGCTCGGAGGAGCCGAGCAGGTCGCCGATCGCGGCCCCGACGTGGCGCCTCCCCCAGGACGGCTGGGGACCCAAGGTCTCGACCGAGCTCCACGCCCCGAGGCGCCCCCCTTCCACGGAGGCGAAGACGAGGCCGCCATCGCTCGCACCGACGAGCAGGTCCAGCGCCCCGTCCCCGTCCACGTCGGCGGCGCACGGGTTGGAGCCGCCCGCCACGCGTGCGGGTCCGTCGGGACCCTCGAGCGGGCGCGGTGTCGCGTAGGTCAGGGTCACCCGACCGTCTTGCTGGGACGAGGGCGCGAAGGGAGCGGACGCGAGAGCGAGGCCGAGGAGGAGCATGCGCTCAAGCTAACCCGGCGGTCGCAGGCGCGGCGTCCGCGACCCGACGAAGCCCCGCGCTGCGCGGGACTCGGCCGGCACCGCCGGGCTCAGGGCGTGGGGCGCACGATGCGCCCCGCGTACTTGTCGAAGGTCACCGCCGCAGCCACGCCGTCGGGCTCGACGCCGTCCTTCAGCCAGACCTCGCCGAGCGCCACGCCCGCGTCCTCGTCGAAGCGCACGGCCGCCTTCTCCACCCCCGCGACGGCGAGCGCCGCGTCGTAGAGCGTGACCGAGCACCCGTTGCAGCAGGGGCCGTCCACTTGGAACTGCACCAGGCGACTCCCGGCCGGCGGGTCCCCGAAGAGCGCCGCCGGGACGTGGCGGGGGGCGTTCCCCTCCTCCAGCCGGATCGGCTGGTAGGCCTCGGGCTCGGCGGCGCGCTCCGCGCGGGAGCGCAGGGCCACGAGCCCCAGGGCCACGGCCGAGACGGCGAGGAGGCCTCCGAGGGCGAGGCGCTGCGGTGTGAAGGGGGCCTGCACGACCCCTTCGTATCGCCCAGTCCCCACCCCGCGTCAAGGCGCGCGGTCGCCATTCGGGGCCCGTTCTCCTCCCTGGACGTTGCCCGCTGCGACCGAGCGCGCGACCATGGCCCCATGAGCAGCGCCGATCCGATCCGTGCCGCCTTCGAGGAGGCGCAGGCGACCCTGGCCGCCTTCCTCGCCGAGCCGGCGTGCCTGGCCGGGGTGGCCGCCTTCGCCGATGCGGCCGAAGCGACGCTGCGCCGCGGGGGCAAGCTCATGAGCTGCGGCAACGGCGGCTCCATGTGCGACGCCATGCACTTCGCGGAGGAGTGGACCGGCCGCTTCCGCGGGGACCGGGACGCCCTCACGGCCCTGGCCTTCTCGGACCCCAGCCACCTCACCTGCATCGCCAACGACTTCGGCTTCGACGCGATCTTCGAGCGCCAGGTCGAGGCTCACGGGCGCGAGGGGGACCTCCTGCTCGCGATCTCCACCTCGGGCAACTCCCCGAACGTCCTGCGCGCCATCGACGCGGCCAAGGCGCGTGGCATCCACACGGTGGGGCTGCTCGGCAAGGGAGGCGGGACCGCCCTCGAGCGGGTCGACACCGCCATCGTGGTTCCCTTGGCGACCAGCTCGGACCGCATCCAGGAGCTCCACATCAAGGTGCTCCACACGGTCATCGAGGCCGTCGAGCGCCGGCTGTTCCCGGCGAACTACGGCGCCTGATCCAGGCGACGCCGGGTCAGATCGAGTCGAGGCCCCAGACGAACGGGGCCAGCGGCAGGCCCGCGAACGGGACGCCGAGCCGACGCTCGACCTTGCGCTGGACACGCCCCTCGCCGGCAGCCGGGAGGAGCAGGTCCAGGAGGGACTCCTCGTCCAGCGAGATGCGCTTCCCGCCGCGCTGCAGGCGCACGGTCGCTCCCTCGACGCACACGTCAACGAAGTCGGGCAGGCAGCTCCGGAGCAGGTCGGCGGCGCCGTCCAGGCAGAGGAGCTTGGCCAGGCCCAGCACCCCGCGCGCGCCGGGGCAGCGCGTGAGGCTGAGGTACTCGAGGAGGCCCGTCGCGCCGCTCGGGAGCATGAGGACGAGGTCCTCGTCGATCCCCTCGTCGTCGCGCAGGTCGAGGTGACCCGCCAGCACGTGCAGGAACTCCACGGGCTCCCCGCCCCACTCGTGCAGGACGCCCTGGAGGTCGGCACCGCGGCCGACGCAGCCGTAGGCCGTGACGCACCCCTCCCTCTCGCGAACGAGGGTCGTCATGCCAGGGATCTCGAGCAGGCAGCGCTGCTCCTCGAGCGTGCGCTCGACCCGCTGGTCGTGGGCGCAGTAGAGCGCGTGGATCGCCGCGGCGTCCTCGGCGGTCGCGGGGCGCACTCCCTCGGCGTCCGGCAGGAAGGTGCGCTGGTTGTCGTCGATGCGGAAGTCGAACTCCGTCCCGGCCGGGCGCCAGCCCATGCCGGCATAGACCTCGGCGTCATCGGCCCAGAGAAGAGCCAGCAGGGCGCCGCTCTCCTTCGCGCGCGCCTCGGCGGCCGCGAGGGTGTGGCGCGCGAGGCCCTGCCCACGGTGCGCCTCGCTCGTGACGACGCTGCCGAGGAAGGCACAGCGCATGCGGTGGT
>WTJQ01000006.1 GCA_011524785.1 Planctomycetota bacterium
GCACAGGGCGTCCGGACGCACGCCGAGCGCGACGGCACCCTGCCGCGACTGGTGCGACTCGCCCACCTCCAGGCCGGCCCCTCCAGGCAGCTCGAGCCGGCCGTCGGCCATGGTGCCCTCGAGGAAGTTCGTGCTCGGTGTCCCCACGAAGCCCGCGACGAAGCGATTGGCCGGTCGCTCGTAGACCTCACGCGGGCTGGCGCACTGCTGCACCACGCCGCCGTCCATCACCACGAGGCGATCCCCGAGGGTCATGGCCTCCTCCTGGTCGTGGGTCACGTAGAGCATCGTGGCGCCGAGGCGCTGGTGCAGCGCCTTGAGCTCGGCACGCATCTCGACCCGCAGCTTGGCGTCGAGGTTCGAGAGGGGCTCGTCGAAGAGGAACACGGCCGGACGGCGCACGAGCGCGCGCCCCACCGCGACCCGCTGGCGCTGGCCGCCCGAGAGGGCACTCGGCTTGCGGTCGAGGAGCCCGGTGATCCCAAGGACCTCGGCCGCGCGCTCGACCTCGGCCGCGATCCGCGCGTCCTCCTCCCGCCGCGCGGCGCCTGCGGTGAGGCGAGCCAGGAGGCCGCCGTGCTCGCGCCGCCGCTCGAGCGGGAACGCCATGTTCTGGCGCACCGAGAGGTGCGGGTAGAGGGCGTAGTTCTGGAAGACCATCGCCACGTCACGGTCACGGCCGGGGACCTCGTTCACGACCCGGTCGCCGATGCGCAGGGTGCCGCCTGAGATCTCCTCGAGGCCCGCGACCATGCGCAGGGTGGTGCTCTTGCCGCAGCCCGAGGGCCCGACCAGGACGACGAACTCGCCGTCCTCCACGGTGAGGTCCACGCCCTCCACGGCACGCACTCCCCCCGGGTAGACCTTGGAGACCTGTTCGAAGTGGACGCGTGCCATCAGCCCTTCACGGCCCCCTTCCCGAGCCCTTCGATGAACTGACGCTGGGCCACCAGGAACAGCAGGATGCAGGGGATCATCGTGATGAGGCTGAGGGCCATCAGGTACTGCACGTCCTCGAGTCCTCCGTACTGGTTGCGGAAGCTGTTGAGCGCGATCGCGAGCGTCGCCTTGTCCTCGGAGTGCAGGTAGATCAGCGGGCCGAGGAAGTCGTTCCAGACGAAGATGAAGGTGAACACGGCCGTGATCGCGACCACCGGGCGACAGAGGGGCATCATCACGCGCCACCAGACGCCGAGGTGCCCGCAGCCGTCGAGGCGGGCCGCCTCGACGAGGGCCTCGGGGACCTGGGCCATGAACTGGCGGAACATGAACACGAAGAAGGCGTTGCCGAAGAGGGCCGGGACGACCAGCGGCAGGATGGTGTCGACCCAGCCGAGCTCCCGGAAGACCAGGAACATGGGGATCATGGTCACCTGCGGGGGCAGCATCATCGTGGCGAGCATCACCCCGAAGAGCGCGGCTCGCCCCCGGAAGCGCGTGCGCGCCAGCGCATAGCCGACCAGGCTGCACGACAGCACCGTCGCGGTCACCGTCAGGAACGTGACCAGGATCGAGTTCGCCAGGGCGTCGAGGAACCCCTCCCACTCGACGGTCCCCACGGCCCGCATGGCGTCCACCCAGTTGGCCCACTGAGGGTCCGCGGGGAAGAGGCTCAAGGCCCCCACCTCGACCGTCGCCGCCCCGGCGTTGGTCGGCGTCTCGAGGGAGACCACCAGCATCCACCACAGCGGGAACAGCATGAGCCCCGCGCCCAGGGCGAGCAGGGTCAGGACCAGCGCTCGGGAGCCGCGCCCCCTCATCCAGCCAGCCCCTCGTAGTGCACGTGGCGGCGGCTGCCGCGCAGGAACAGGCCGGTCAGGACCAGCACGACCACGAGCAGGATCCACGCCATCGCCGACGCGTAGCCCATCTCGTAGAAGTCGAAGGCCTGGTTGTAGAGGTAGAGGACGTAGAAGCGCGTCAGGTCCCCGGGCTCCCCGCGCGTCATCACGAACGCCTGGGTGAACACCTGGAACGAGCCGATGACCGCCATGACGCCGTTGAAGACCAGCACCGGCGACAGCATCGGCAGGGTCACGCGGAGGAAGCGCTGCAGCCCGGTGGCCCCATCCAGCTCAGCGGCCTCGTCCAGCTCCCGGGGAATGCCCTGCAGCCCGGCGAGGTAGATCATCATCGAGCCCCCAACCATCCACAGGTTCATGACGGCGAAGGCCGGGACCCCATAGGTCGCAGCGTCGGAGCCGAACCAGTCGGGTGCCTCCAGGCCGACGGCCTCGAGCAGCGGGCCCAGGAGGGCGTTGGCCAGCCCGCTGTCCCCGTCGAAGACCCAGCGCCACAGGACGGCGACGCCGACGCCCGCGAGGACGCTGGGCAGGTACCAGGCCCCACGCCAGAGACCGATCCACGGCACCTTGGCGTTCATCAGGAGCGCAGCCCCCAGAGCGAACGCCTGCCCCACCGGCACGGCCAGCAGCGCGTACAGCGCCGTCACCCGCAGGCTGGTCCAGAAGCGGCCGTCCTCGCCGAACAGCTGGGCGTAGTTCGCCAGCCCCACCCACTCGGCGGTCTCGAGCCCCGCGATCCCCGTCCAGCGCGTGAACGACAGGACCAGCGAGAGCAGGATCGGGAAGCCCATCACGAGGACGAGTCCGAGCAGGAGCGGGCTCGCCATGAGGACGCCGGCACGCTCCTCCTCGCGCGCCAGGGGTCCCGGACGGCCGCGGCGCCACCACCAGCCGAGACCGACCGCGCAGGCCCCTGCCGCCAGCAGGGCGACCTGGCGCAGCGCGTCCCAGGGCATGCGCGGGAAGGACCCGTTCATGAGCGGGGAGTCCCCCTCCGCCCTCCAGGCGGCGTCGAAGTTGCGCGTGGCCTCGTCCACCGAGAGGTCGCCCGTGAGCACCGCCTGGTTGAGCCGCGACTCGAGCAGCGCGTCGAACTTGGGGCTCGCCGGGACCGGGAGGAGGCGCGCGACCGCCACCTGGTCGAGGAAGACCTGGTCCCGGCTGGGCGCGGCGGTGGGATCCACGAAGGCCGCGGACTCGGCGATCGAGCGACGGCTGGGCATCGCGAGGCCCAGCCGCGCCAGGCCGTCCTGGGACTCGGGACTGCAGAGCGCGCGGACCAGCTCCCAGGACTCCTGGGGGTGCTCGGTGCGGCTCGAGACCGACCAGGCCACCGACGCGATCACGTTCGCGCGCTCGCTGCCGCGCGGCATGGGCGCGAAGTCCCACTCGAAGGCCTCGATCTGACGGTAGCTGGGGACGACCCAGCGCCCGAACGGGCCGGCCATGCCGACGCGTCCAGTCAGGAAGACCGTGGCGCCGGTCGCCACGCGCGACTTCCCGCTGGTGAGGGTGTTGTCCTCGACGTGCCGCCAGGTGGCGAGCTGCTCGAGGGCCTCGAGCACCTCGGGCTCCCGGACGGTCAGCGTCGAGCCGTCCTCCGCAAGGACGTCGCAGCCCTGGGTAGCGAGGTAGAGCCGCAGCATGCGCGGCCAGGTGACGAACTCGGCCCCTGTGCAGCCGTCGAGCGAGGCCACGGCGCGAGCCGCCGTGAGGAACTCGTCCCAGGTCCAGTCGTCGGAGGGCTCGGGGACGCCGGCCCGCCGGAACAGGTCCTTGTTGTAGTAGAAGCCGATGGTCGTGAAGTCCTTCGGCAGCCCGTACAGGGGACCTGCGCCCGTGCGCTCGCCGTCCCAGCGATAGGCGTCGAGGACGACGGGGTAGAAGTCGTCGAGCCCGGCGCCGCGGCCCTGCTCACGGTCCGCCTCGATCAGATCGTCGAGCGGCCGCAGGACCCCCATGCTGGCGAGGGAGGGCAGGCGCTCGTCCCCGCAGTAGAAGACGTCCGGCGGCGTCCCGGCCGCCATCATCGTCTGAAGCTTGGTGTAGAAGGACCCGGCGTCGCCGGGGTTGATCCGCTCGACCCGCACCCCCGGGTGGGTCTGCTCGTAGGCGCGGAGGGCGTCCTCCACGATGCGGTCCTCCTCCTGGCCCGCGTCCCCGGACCAGTGCATCACCGTCAGGACGACTCGTTCGGATCCCGCGTCCCCGGACAGGAGGTCGCGGCGCGCCACGCGCACCGCCGCCCAGGCCACCGCCAGCGCGGAGACGAGGGCCAGCAGCCGACGCAGAACGACGAGGATCGAGGCAGACGACATGGGCGCGCAGCGCTAGCCTAGGCACCCGCCCCGGCCGTGCCAAACGCGCTGGATGCGCCTCGCATGACGCTGCCCCTCGAGCCGATCCTGAGCGCGGTCTCCCTCGCCCTGCCGCTGGTCGCCCCGCCCTGCGCGGGGGCCGCCGGCCAGGACGTGGGCGTGGTCGAGGCCAAGGATGCTCCGTGGCCCCCGGCTCCGCCCTTCGAGCGGCCCGCCGAGCGCGCAGGGAGCCTGCCCGCATCGGTCGTCGCCGAGTCGCTGGGCTCGGGCCGATGGCGGGTGCGCTTCGTCCTCGACAGCACGGTCTCGGCCGAGCGCGTCTTCCTGGCGGGCTCGTTCAGCGGCTGGGACGCGCAGGGCATCGAGCTGGCGCGCGGGGCCGATGGTCGCTGGGCCGTGGAGGTCGAGCTCGACAGCGGCCGCCACCTCTACAAGTTCGTGCTCGACGGAGAGCGCTGGATCCCCGACCCCCTCAACCAGCAGCGCGAGGGCGACGGCCATGGCGGCTCCAACACGATCCTGGCGCTGGGTGCCGAGGGGGGAGGCGCGATCGATCTGGAGGACGCCGACCTGCAGCTCCTCCTCTGGCGGCACGATCCCAAGCGCCCCGTGCACCTGCAGCGGCTCGGCGAGGACGAGGCGCTCGTCCGCTATCGCGGCGCGGCCGGGACGGCCCCCGCGCTGACCCTCGAGGGGCTTGGCGCCCCCCTGCCGATGCACGCAGCCGGCACGCTCGAGGGCTTCACCTTCTACGAGGCGCGCGTCGCGCTGCCCGAGGAGCCGACCCGCTACACCTTCCTCGTCCCGACCGAGGCCGGCCTCCGCGTGGACCCCGGGACCTGGACGCTGGACGCGCAGGACCTCCCCCGCTTTCGCACGCCCGACTGGGCCAAGGAGGCGACCTGGTACCAGATCATGCCGGACCGCTTCCGCAACGGCGATCCGGACAACGACCCGGAGAACGTGCGCCCGTGGAGGAGCGACTGGTACGCGCCGAGCCCCCACGAGGAGGGCGGCGAGCTGGGGCTCTGGGACTGGCACATCTACAAGCGCCAGTACGGCGGCGACCTCGCGGGCGTGCTCTCCCAGCTGGACCACATCGCCTCGCTGGGCGTCACGGCCCTCTACTTCAACCCGGTCTTCGAGGCCGAGTCGCACCACAAGTACGAGGCCACCGACTACCGCCACGTGGACACCGGGCTCGGGATGGGTGAGGACTGGGAGCAGGTCGCCGCTCGGGAGGACCTGCGCGACCCGTCCACCTGGCAGTGGAGCCCGTCCGACAAGCTGTTCCTCGAGCTGATCGCGGCCTGCCACGAGCGCGGGATCCGCGTGGTGATCGACGGGGTCTGGAACCACGTGGGACAGAGGCACCCGGCCTTCGCGGACGTGCGCGAGCGGCGGGAGGAGTCCCCCTACCGCGACTGGTTCGACGTGACCTCCTGGGAGCCGTTCCGCCACAACGGCTGGGCCGGCTTCGGGGACCTGCCGGTGTTCAAGAAGACGGCCGACGGCCTCTACTCCAGCGAGGTCGAGGCCCACATCCACGCCGTGACCCGCCGCTGGATGGACCCCAACGGCGACGGGGACCCGAGCGACGGCGTCGACGGCTGGCGCCTCGACGTGCCCATGGAGATCGCCATGCCCTTCTGGGAGCGCTGGCGCCGCGTGGTGAAGTCGATCAACCCCGAGGCCTACCTGTCGGGCGAGGTCTGGGACCGAGCCGACGCGTGGCTCGACGGCACCCGCTTCGACGCGGTCATGAACTACCGCTTCGCCGACGCGGCGATCGCCTGGATCGGCTTCGAGGACCGCAAGCTGAGCGTCAGCGAGCTGGATCAGCGGCTCGCGGAGCTGCGCCTCGCCTACCCGGCGGAGGCGACCTACGCGCTCATGAACCTGGTCGACAGCCACGACACCGACCGGCTCGTGTCGATGTACCTGAACCCGGACCGGCGCTACGACGCCGACAACCGCGAGCAGGACACGAAGAGCTACGACAACCGTCGGCCGGGTCCCGTGCACTATCGCCGCGCGCGCCTCACGGCGCTCCTGCAGATGACCTACGTGGGCGCGCCGATGGTCTACTACGGCGACGAGGTCGGGATGTGGGGTCCGGACGATCCCTCCAACCGCAAGCCCATGCTCTGGAAGGACCTCGGCCGGTACGAGGGCGGCCGGGAGAACCGCGTGGACGACGAGCACCTCGCCCACTACCGCCGCGTCGGTCAGCTGCGCCGGGCCCACTCGGCCCTCCAGCGCGGCACGTTCGAGACGCTCGTGTGCGACGATGCCCAGGACCTGTTCGTCTTCCTGCG
Organism: Planctomycetota bacterium; assembly: GCA_011524785.1. Classification (GTDB taxonomy): domain Bacteria; phylum Planctomycetota; class UBA1135; order UBA1135. The sequence goes on from WTJQ01000006.1 coordinate 6,442, forward strand.
GGAGGATGCGACCGAGCGCGTGCTGGTGGCCCTGAACGCGGGGGACGCCCCCGCCCGCATGGAGCTGCCCGAGGGTCGCTGGCAGGCGGTCTACGGCCGCCACGGGGGCGGTCGACGGGCCAGCGTGCCCGCGATCGACGGTCTGGTCTGGGTCGAGGGGAAGGGAGCCACCAAGTGAGTTCCGCCTTCCCCCGCGCGGGGGAAGGCGGAACTCACTTGGTG
>WTJQ01000470.1 GCA_011524785.1 Planctomycetota bacterium
CCCCTGGGCCCCACCGCCCTCGCGCGGCACGCGCTTCGGCTGCCCCGCTACGCCCCCCTCGCGCGTCTCGTGGGGCGGCCCCTTGCGAGCGTCCTCGCGCGCTTCGGCCTCGCCGACTGGCAGCCCCTGCGCCTCACCCTGGACGCCCTGTGCCAGATCACGGTGCAGTGCGGTGTGGACGAGGCCGAGGCCCCCATGGCGCTGTCCGTGATGGACTACTACAGCCGGGGGACCGCCCACGTCCGCGGAGGGATCGGCACCCTGGCGACGGCGATGGCCGGCGCGATCGAGCGAGCGGGGAGCGAGGTGCGCTTCAGCTCGAGGGTGCGCAGCGCGCGACGTGAGGGGGACGTGTGGACGGTCGAGACGCGCACGGGCACGCTCCGTGCGCGCTCGCTGCTCCTGAACCTCCTGCCGGAGGACGCGGCTCGCGTCATGGGATCCTCCGCCCCGCGACTCGCCAAGCTCCAGCGGCGGGTCGAGGGCGGCTGGGGTGCAGCCATGCTGTACCGCGTGGTGCACGCGCCCGCGGGTGCCGATGCCTCTCCCCATCACCTGCAGCTGGTCGCCGACCCGGCGCTCCCGCTTCAGGACGGCAATCACTGCTTCGTCTCGATCAGCGGGGAGGCCGACGAGGGGCGCGCGCCGGCGGGACAGCGGACCCTCACGATCTCGACGCACACGGCGATCGATGGCGAGGACGAGGCCGGCACGGGAGCTCGCATGCAGGCGGTTCAGGACCGCATGCGGGCGACGCTGGCGCTCCGCGCCCCGGAGTGGGAGGACGTCGTGCACGAGCTCCCCGGCTCTCCGCGCACCTTCGCGCGCTTCACCGGCCGCACCCGCGGCTGGGTCGGCGGCATCCCCCGCCGCGCCGGCCTCGCGAACTACGCCCAGCTGGGGCCCCTCCGGATCGATCGCGGGGCCTGGCTGATCGGCGACACGGCGTTCCCGGGGCAGAGCACCCTCGCGACCGCGACCGGCGGAGTGCAGACGGCCACCGCCGTGCTGCACTCGCTGCGCTGAGGGCTGCACGGAGGCGGTGCCGCGGGCAGGACTGCGGCCAACGGTGCGGCCCGGGCCGCCACCCAGAAGACCGCCTCTTCCGAAGCGGGGTACCGGGACGCTGTACCGAGGCCTTCGCCCTCACGGCGCACCGCCTCCCGGCGGAGTCGGACCCTGCCTCGTCGATCGCAGGTCGCCGACGAACAGCCAGCGCTCAGCGGCGCCAGGAGCGGCGCTTCTTCGGGAGACGGCCGGCGGCCTCGTCGTCGAGGAACTGGCGCACGACCTCGAGGATGCGCCCGCCGTGGTCGCGCAGCTGCCAGGGCTGGATGCCCTCGATGGTGCCGAGGGCCGCCTCGTCCGCGGGCCGCTCGAGGGCCAGCCGCGCGAGGAGGTGGCGGTTCACGAGGTAGGCGCTCTCCAGTCCCAGCTTCTCGGCCGCCGCCTTGCGCCAGCGCTTGAGGCGCTCGTGCAGCTCCTGGGTCGCCTCGTCCATGTCGACCGCACCCTCCTTCCGCGGCGGGTCCGGCATGCGCTTGAGGGGCTCGGCCTGCAGGCCACGCTGGATGGCCTCGTGGGTCCGGGCGCCCAGCTTGGAGGCCACGCGCGGGGTGAAGCCCTTGATGGCCGTGAGCTCACGGGTCGAGCGCGGACGGCGCCGCGCCAGCTCGATCAGGGTGGCGTTGCCCAGCACGCGGAACGGCGGGCGGTCCGCCGCGCGGGCCGCCTCGTCGCGCATCAGGAAGAGCTCGCGGAGGACCGCACGCCCGACCGGGTCCAGGTCGCGGGCGCCCTTCACCTTCACGAAGGCGTTGGGGTGGATGGCCGCCTCCTCGGCGGGCTCGAGCGCCTCCAGGCGCCGGCACTCGCTCTCGACGATCTCGAGACGACCCGCCTCCTCGGCCTCGGCGAGGAGCTCCTCGTAGAGGCGCGGCAGGAAGCGCGTGTCCATGCGCGCGTAGTCGAGCTGCTTGGGCGACAGCGGCCGCTTGGACCAGTCGGAGCGCTGCATCGACTTGTCGAGCGTCACGCCGAAGCGGGCCTCGAGCACGTTGGCGAGGCCAGGGTTCGTGGAGCCCAGGACGGCGGCCGCGACGCGCGTGTCGAACAGGCCCGCCAACCGGAAGCCGTGGCTGCGTCCGAGCAGGAGGATGTCGAACTCGGCGTCGTGGAAGACCTTGACCCGCTCGGGGTCGGCGAGCATCGGCCCCATGACCCCGAGGTCGAGGTCCGCCAGGGGATCCACGATCCAGTCCTGGTCGCCCGCGGTCACCTGAACGAGGCAGACCTTCTGGTGGTAGCTGAAGAACGCGTCGGCCTCGGTGTCGACGCCGATCACCCGGGCCCCCTCGAGCGCGGCCAGCATGTCCTCGAGGCCGGCCTGGTCGGTGACGAGGGGCGGTTCGGGGAGGCGGTCGGCCATGGGACGGCGAGGGGCGTGGGGCGCCTCGCGAGCGGGAGCCACGGGGCCGGAAGGAAGCGAAGCCCCCCGGGGACCGGGAGGCTTCGTTGAGCGGGGATGGCGAGGGCGACGGGACTTGAACCCGCAACCTCCGGCGTGACAGGCCGGCACTCTAACCGATTGAGCTACGCCCCCGCGTTGGGCGCGGAAGTGTAGAGCGTGGACCCCCCCCTGTCCACACCCGCCCGGGGGCTGGCACGAATCGATCCGGAGGGGCCGAGCACAGGCCGCCGAGGGGCCCTCCGAGGCCACGGTCGCCCGCTCGGGTCGGGGTGGCCGGTCGGTCCCGGGGGTCGAGCGCTCGGGTGCCTCCAGCCGCCGTCCCAGGCGGCCTAGGATGAGCCCGTGCCGTCCGAGCCGATCCTCCGCGCCCTGGGCCGCCCGCCCGGGGAGGCCCGCGCCACGATCACCGTCCTGGTGGTCGCGACGCTGCTGTCGGGCTTCGCTCTGGCGGGGGCCGATGTGACCGACCTGGTGACGGATCCCCGCGTGTGGCCGAGGCGCCCGTGGACGCTGCTGTCGAGCGTCCTGCTGCACGCGACCCCGATGCACCTGCTCTTCAACGTGCTCATGGGGTGGCAGCTCGGGCGTGCGGTGGAGGCCATCTGGGGCACGCCCCGCACGGCCCTGCTGATCCTGTTCCTGGCCGCGGGCTCCAACGCGGCGCAGTGGGCGCTCTCCGGTCCGAGCCTCGGCCTCTCCGGGGTGGTGTACGGCCTCTTCGGGCTGCTCTGGGCCGCCGACCGCTGGCAGCGGGACAAGGCCGGCATCCTCAACCCGGGGACGTCCAACCTGCTGTGGGGCTGGATGGTGCTGTGCATCGTCCTGACCGAGGCGCAGGTGATGCAGATCGCCAACGTGGCGCACGTCAGCGGCGCGGCCCTCGGCGTCGCACTGGGCTGGAGCCTCGCCGGCCCTCGCGATGCGCGCGGTTGGCGCTGGTTCCTCTTCCCCGGACTCACGGCCGCCTGCATCGTCGCGGGGCTCTTCGGGAGGCCCTGGCTCAACCAATCGGAGAGCCGGGCGATCGAGCTGTTCGGCGAGGGCGTGCGCCTCGAGGAGGCCGGCGCGCTCGAGGAGGCGCTCGCCGCGTTCGAGCGCTCGACCGAGCTCCGGCCCAGCCTCGCGGAGTCCTGGTGGAACCGCGGCGTGCTGCTCCAGCGGTTGGGGCGGCGCGACGAGGCCGAGGCGTCCTTCGAGGAGGCGCGCGCTCTCGGCTACGACCCCCCCGGCGACTCCTGACCGAGCCGCTCGGCTGGCCTGACCGGCCTCAGGTGTTCGCGACTCGCCGCGGCCTCGTCCCCGGGACCACGCCTCAGCGACCGGCCTCCGCCTCCTTGGCAGCGCCCCAGGCAGCGAGGAGCTGGTCGAGGCTGTGCCCCGTGAGGGTCCCGCCCAGGGTCTGCTCCATCGCGCGGAAGCGGGTCTGGAAGCGGCGGTTCGCGGTGCGGCACAGCGCCTCCGGATCGAGACCCAGGTAGACCCCGAGGTAGGCGGCCGCGAGCAGCACGTCGCCGAGCTCGTGCTCGATGGCGGCCCGCGCCTCCTCCGGCAGCTCGGAGCGCGGCGCCGCCTCGCGCGCCGCCGCCGGCAGCACGGCCTCGAGCTCGCGCAGCTCCTCGTGGACCTTGTCCACCGCGCCCTGGACCGTCGGCCAGTGGAACCCCGCGCCGACCGCCTTGGACGACGTGCGCGCGGCCGCCATGAGCGCGGGCAGGGCCGCGGGGATCCCCGCCAGGGCGCTCGGGTCCTCGCCCCGAGCCGCGCGCTCGGCCCGCTTGCGCTCCTCCCAGGTCGCGAGCACCTCGGCCTCCGTGTCCGCTCGCTCGTCCCCGAACACGTGCGGGTGGCGCGTCACGAGCTTCTCGGCGCAGCGACGCGCGGCGACGCCCGCGTCGTAGCGTCCACCCTCCTCGGCGATGCGGCAGGTCATGAGCGCGGCGAGGAGGGTGTCGCCCGCCTCCCCGGCCGCGGCCTCGGCATCGCCGGACTCGATCGCCTCGACCCACTCGTGCGCCTCCTCCACGGCGTACGGCGCCATCGAGGCCTCCGTCTGCTTGCGGTCCCACGGACAGCCGTCGGGAGCTCGCAGGCGATCGATGACGCCGAGGAGCTGGCGGAGGCCGTCGAGGCGGGGGTCGTCCAGGGGGACGGGCTCGGGTGCGCGCATGGCGCCATGCTAGGCGCCGCGGGCGCGCACCGGGCGCGTCAGGCGTAGGGGACCGGGTCCTCGAAGCCCGCCTCGCGGAACCCGTCGAGGCGCAGGTGGCAGGCGTCGCAGCGGCCGCAGGCCAGCACCCGGCCGTCGGGACCGGGCACCGGGTCGTAGCAGGTGTGGGTCAGGCCGAAGTCGACCTCGAGCTCGCGACCGCGCAGCACGATGCCGGCCTTGCTGAGCTCCATCAGCGGCGCGTGCACGCGGAACGCGGCTCCCTCCTCCGCGCCGGCGGCCGTCGCCAGGGTGGCGAGGGTCTCGAACGCCCGGAGGAAAGCCGGCCGGCAGTCGGGGTAGCCGGAGTAGTCGACGGCATTCACCCCGACGAAGAGGTCCGTGGACCCGAGCACCTCGGCCCAGCCCAGGGCCACAGCGAGGAACACCGCGTTGCGCGCGGGGACGTAGGTGACTGGCACGCCCTCGCCGATGACGTCCCGCGATCGATCCTTGGGGACCTCCATCGCGTCCGTGAGGGCCGAGCCGCCGAGCGCCGAGAGGTCCACGGTGACCGTGCGATGCTCGACGGCCCCCAGGGCCTCGGCGACGCGGGCCGCCGCCTCGAGCTCGACCGCGTGCCGCTGTCCGTAGCGGAACGACAGCGCGTGAGGCGCGAAGCCCTGCTCCCGGGCCTCGGCCAGCACCACCGCGCTGTCCATCCCGCCCGAGACGAGGCAGACGGCGGGCGGTCTGGAGGCAGGCGCGGCGGGGTCACCCATGGCGGCGGAGTCTAGCGGGAGTCCCCGGCCGGCCGATCGAGCTCCGCGACGACCTCCTTCGCCAGCGGCACGAGGTCCTTCGGCAGGACCACGACGATCGAGTTCGAGCGCAGGTCCGCCGTGATCCGGCAGGGCCGTCCGTGGTACTCGGGATGGGCCGCGGCTGCCGCGACCTCGAGCACCGGCATGAGGATGTCGACGAGCTCGACCGCGTCGTGGTGCGCGAGCGCGAGCACGGTGATCGTGAAGTCCGGTGCGACGACCGGCTTGGCGCCCGATCGCTCCTCGCCCTCGACATCCTCGACCGCTGGCGTCGGGTCCACGGGCGTGCTCGGCTCGGGAACGCCACTCTCCCGCGCCGGGACGTCCGCGCTCTCGACCAGGTCGGCCAGGGCCAGGACCCCGGGAGCGCGCCCGACGAGCGTCACCGCGTTCGTCCCCGTCGCGATCAGCTGGAGGCTGCGATCGGGGAGGAGCGCCCTCGTCGAATTCACGAACTGACGCGCATCGAGGTGCGCCACGGTGACGGTGGTCGCGACCGGCACCGCCGGGTGGTGTCCAGCCGAGCGCAGGGCCTCGAGCTCGACGAACGGCGCGGGCCCCACGGGCTGCTCGATCGTCCCGACCAGGACGGTGCGCGGACTGGTACCCGGCTGCAGCCGCATGGTGAGGCCGTACAGGGTCAACAGCTGCTCGACCCGCTCCTGCACCCGCGCTGCCGGGATGGTCATGGCCGGAACGGGCGCGTCGCGCCAGCTGTCCGCGACCACGGGCTCGAACAGGATCACGTGCCCGGTGCACCGGGCGTAGGCCTCGATCAGGGTGCCGATCGTCCTCGCGCCCCCCGGCTCAGTGGCCTCGAGGGCGAGGTCCTCCCGGGCCGGCTCGAACGCGAACGGACCGACGTCCGGAGCGGCGTCGGAAGGAACGGCATCGAACGGGGCGGCGTGGGTCACCGGGAGCGCGGGCAGCGCGCAGCCGGTGAGGAGGGGCAGGGTCAGCAGGGCGTGGATCATGGTCTCTCCTTCTCCTCGTGGTTCGAGGGTCGTGCGACGGTCGGGTCGCGCGCCTCCTCGATCATCGAGGAGGCTCGCGGCGCGGCCCCGCGATCCCACCGCGGAGCCGGCTTCGGGTCCTTGGACGCGGAGGACCCGGGGTTCTTCCCGGACGGCGGTGACCACGGGTCCTCGAGATCCCACACGGGGCATCCCAGCGACCCCCGACCGAGGCGTGGAGGGGCCGCCTCCGCTCCCCGCTCCGATCC
>WTJQ01000166.1:0-1325 GCA_011524785.1 Planctomycetota bacterium
CCCTCGCGAGGAGCGGCGTCCCCGAAGGCGAGGGGATCGACGGCCAGGAGGTCCTCGTCGCCCGGAGCGCCTTCGAGGCCGGTCGTGTGCGCGCCGTTCCCGAACAGCAGGCGCGCCGGTCGGCCCAGTCGCAGTCGCCTCGTGGCGGGGAGCCGCATCCCGTCGGAGAGCACGACCCAGCCCTGGACGGTGCCGTCGCTCTGCTCCGGCCCCTCGGGCTCGAAGCGTGCGGAGGGGCGCTCGTGCTCCAGCCGGATCCCGGCGAGGGCTCTCGCGGCCGCGAGTCGCTCCCCCCGCGGCAGCGCGCGGCGCGCTTCGGCAAGGTGCCCCGCCTCCTCGCCGAGGACGTCGTGGATCGAGCGCTCGCCGGGGAGCGCAAGGACGCCTCCCTCGGGCACGACCTGGGCCTCCTCCGGCGTCATGGGAACCTCGTCCGTCCACGCGGGCGTCACGTCGCGGTCCGCAAGGTGACGGGCCATCCACCGGACCGAGGCGAGCTGCAGCTCCGGGTGCCAGCCATGGGTCTCGTCCGCCGTCACGAGGTCCACGGCGTCGGCCGCGCCCAGGAGCCCGTAGACCCCGCGCGCCGCAGCCAGGGCGGACCGGGTCCCCTCGATCGGGAAGAAGTCGCGCTCCACGGCACAGATCAGCGCGGGCGCCGGCGCGCGCACCGCGAGGTAGTCCGCGTGGTCGAAGCCGAGGGCCAGCATCCCCGGCTGCCACTGCTCGGCGTCCTGCGGGCCGATCCCGCCGGCGAGCAGGCCGTGGGAGGTGAGGTAGCAGCTGGGCGCCGCGGCCCGCACGCGATCGTCCAGGGCGAAGAGCTGGGCGGACTGCGTGCCCCCACCGGAGTTCCCCATCACGCCGAGCCGGGCACCATCCACCTCCGGCCGCGCGGCGAGGGCGTCGAGGGCGCGCATGGAGTCCCACGCCTCCAGCCCGGTCTGCGACCAGCCCAGCAGGAGCGCCTTCGCGCCGGAGAGGTTGTGCGCGCGGGTCCCCCACGTGCGCGGAGCTCCGTCCTCGCGCGGGTCCTGCCAGCGCTCGCCCTGGTCGAGGGGATCGAACACGAGGGCGGCGAGTCCGCTCCTGGCGCAGAGCGCACCTGCCTGCTGGTACCAGGGGTAGGCCTTGCCCTCGTGCGCGTGCCCGCAGGCGATCAGCACGCCGGGAACGGGGGCGCCAGCATCCTCCGGGAGGTAGAGATGGGCCGGGACGGTGAGCCCCGGCCGCGACGCGATGCGGAGCGGGACGATGGTGTAGCCGCGCCGCGCCAAGCGAGTCCCCTCGGTCGTCGCGGGAGGAGTGCGGTCCAGCGGCGGGAG
>WTJQ01000166.1:1335-6574 GCA_011524785.1 Planctomycetota bacterium
GCCGTGGCGCATCCTCGGCTGCCAATGCGGTGCGCCGGCGTGCTCCCTCCTCAAGGGCGCGACGCACGCGCGCCACGAGCAGCTCCCGATTGTGGGTGGCGGGATCGAACGGCACGGAGCGCATGCGGGCATCATGGAGCCTCCGCGAAGGGGCGTCCAATGCGCGCTCCCCCACGATGCTCCCGCTCCTCCTCGCCCTCGCCACAGCTCCGCAGGATGGCCCGCGCATCTCGGGGATCCACCCCGCAGCGGCGGTGTGGAACGACGAGAACGAGGCCGGGATCGGCGCCGTCGTCCCCTGGGCGGGTCGCCTTTGGTTCCTCACCTACGCTCCCCACCGCCCAGGCCCGAGCACGGACCGGCTCTGGTCGCTGGTGCCCGGCGAGGCCCCGGTCGCGCATGCCGCGAGCGTCGGGGGGACCCACGCGTCCCGGCTGATCCATGGCCCTTCGCAGCAGCTGTTCCTGGGCCCGTACGTGATCGACCACGAGGGCGGGGTGCGCGTCCTGCCGCGGGACTCGGTCCCCGGGCGCTTCACGGGCGCAGCACCCAGCCCCTGGGCGCCCAACGAGCGCGTCCTCATCGCGACCATGGAGGAGGGCCTCTACGAGGTCGACGTCCGAACGCTCGCCGTGACGACGCACTTCGCGGACGGCAACGCCGGCGGGGACCGTCGCGCGGATCTCCCCGGCACGCACGGCAAGGGGCTCGCCTCCGGGCACGGGGTCGTCGTCTACACGAACAACGGCGAGTCCGGCCCTGCGGCCCTCCGCGACCCGCGAGTTCCCTCCGGCTGCCTCGCGGAGTGGGACGGCTCCACGTGGACCATCGTGCGCCGCGCGCAGTTCACCGAGGTCACGGGCCCTGGAGGCCCGTACGGGAGTACGCCCGGAGCGCCGCTCTGGGCCGTCGGGTGGGACGCGAAGTCCGTGCTCCTCGGAACGCGCGCTGCGGACGGCTGGTCGTTCGCGCGCCTCCCCAAGGGCAGCCGCACCTACGACGGCGCCCACGGCTGGAACACGGAGTGGCCCCGGATCCGCTCCCTCGGGGGTGGCGGGCACCTCATGACCATGCACGGTCTCTTCTGGCGCTTCCCCTCGAGCTACGCCGCGGATGCGCGCGCCGGGCTCGCCCCCCGGACGGGCTACCTCAAGGTGGTGGCCGACTTCGCCCGCTACGGGGACTGGGTGGTGCTGGGCTGCGACGACACCGCGCGCAGCGGCTTCCTCAATGACCGCGCCCTCCACGGCGGCATCGCGGGGCCCGGCCAGTCCCACTCGAACCTGTGGTTCCTCGGCCCCGAGCAGCTCGATGCCCTGGGTCCGGTCCTCGCGGACGGGGCGATCTGGGAGGGTGAGGACCTGGAGGCCGGTGCCGTCAGCGAACCGTTCCTCGTGACGGACCTGGCCCATCGCTCGGTGTTCGCCGTGCAGCACGGACCGTCCCCGGTCGCCGTCTCCCTGGAGGTCGACCCAAGCGGCACGGGGACCTGGGAGGAGCACGAGCGCAGACGCCTCGAGCCCGGGGTCCCGCTCTTCGCCCCGCTGGACGCGCCCGGTCCCTGGGTCCGCGTCCGCTGCCACGACGCTGCGCGCGCGGTCACCGTGCGGTTCGCCTGTGCTGCCGCTGATCCGCGGAGCGCGGCGCCGGCTCCCCTCTTCGACGGCCTCGCCCGGCGGGACGACCAGGGCGCGCTCCTGGGCGGGCGGGTCCGCGTGCGCGGTGGCGGGTTCGAGACCTTGGCACTGGTCGCCGACCGCATCGAGGACGGCAGGAGCATCCCCACCGGACTCCATCACGTCGACGCCACGCTCACGGTCCTCCCCCAGGACGACGGCGCGGCCGACGCCTGGCACCGCGAGCGGCTCGGCGTGCCGGAGGGGCTCGTCTCGGTCGACGCCGCCTCGGCGGTCGTCCGGGATCACGAGGGCCGGCGCTGGAGGCTGCCGCTGCCCCTCGAGGGGTGGAGCCAGCCGCCCGGCGCGCCGCCCGCGCGCATCGCCCGCGAGGTCGTCACCGAGCGGGACCTGCTGCACGTGGCCGGGACCTTCTACGAGCTCCCCGCGCGAAACGCGGGAGGCCTCGCCGGCCTCCGGCCGATCGCCAGCCACCCGTTCTGGGTCCAGGACTTCTGCGGCTACCGCGGACTGCTGGTCCTCACGGGGCTCCGCGCAGACGCGGCTCCCGGGACACACGTGCGGCGCTCGGAGGATGGTCGCGGGGCCGTTTGGGTCGGGGCCGTGGACGACTTGTGGCAGCTGGGGCGCCCACGCGGGCGTGGCGGTCCCTGGCTGGACTCCCCGGCCGAGGCGGGCGTCCCCTCGGACCCGTTCCTCGTCCACGGACTCCAGCGGCGCCGGCTCACCCTCAGCCACGACCTGCGCGAGGAGGTGAGCCTCCGGCTCGAACTCGACCCGGGCGGAACGGACTCCTGGTACCCGTACCTCCAGCGGACGATCGCGCCGGAGGAGGTCCTCACGATCGACCTGCCCGACGCGCTCTGCGCACGCTGGCTCCGCGCGGTCGTCGACCGCTCCTGCCGCGCCACCGCGCAGCTCGAGGCGCGCTAGCTCCTCCAGACGGACCGCTCGCGGAGCCAGCCCGGCCGGCGGTCCCCATCACCGCTCGAAGACGACCTGGTGCGGGCCCTGCCCGTCGCGCTTGCCGCCGAGCTGGACGACGTCGACCGTGGCCGGGACGCCGGAGCGCCAGTGGCCCGGGAACTCGACCACCACCTCGCGCGCGCCCTCGGGCACCGCGGCCTCCCGGGTCACGTAGGTCCAGCTGCCGGAGTTCACGCCCACGCGCACGCGCTCGGGGTCCGCGTCGCGCTGGAGGATCACGCGCACCTGCCAGGGGCGCTCGTCCTGGAAGGTGACGGTCCAGGCCCCGTTGCTGCCCCAGCCGTTGCCGGCCGGGCGCCAGTCCTGCCGCGTCAGCACGACCCGCTCGGCGCCCCTGCCACCCAGGCGGATCGCGGGCGGGCCGTAGAGGAGGCGCAGGTAGTGCTCGCGCGCCCCGGGCTCTCGAAGGTGCTCGGCCCAGTCCGCGTAGCCGATCACGTCCTCGTACCAGGCGTCGTAGAGCTCCGTGAGCTCAGCCACGCGGGCGGGTCGCGCCGCCGCGAGGTCCTCACGCTCCAGCGGGTCGGTCCCCAGGTCGTAGAGGGCCGGACTCCACTCGGGGGGCGTGGTCAGCTCGTCCCACGGGCGTGTCTCCTGGACGAGCTTGTCGTCCCCGAGGCGCAAGAAGGCATGGTGCCCGCGGACGGGGTAGTCCCCCCGGGCCCACTGGATGACGAGCGGGCGCTCGCGGGAGGCCGCGACCGCGGCCTCGGAGCCGCGCAGCAGCTCGAGGGCGCTCTGGCCGTCGAGGGCGACCTCGCGCCCCGGGACCACCCCGCAGGCCTCGAGGATCGTCGGGAAGAGGTCGAGGTGCGCCGCGTAGCCCGCCTCCTGCACGCGGGGCTCGAGGCCCTCCGGCCAGCGCGCGAAGAGCGGGCTGCGAACGCCGCCCTCGTGGATGTCGCCCTTGGCCGCCCGCAGGCCCTGGTTCCAGCGTCGGCCCTGGGGACCGTTGTCGCACAGGAACAGCAGCAGGGTGTCCTCGGCCAGCTCCTCGTCGTCGAGGAAGGCCACGAGGTCCCCCATGTTCCGATCGATGTCCTCGATCATCGCGAACAGGCGCGCGAGCTTGTCCTCGTCCTCGAAGGTCGCCGGCCAGCCCGGCTCGCCGGCGAAGGCCTCCGGGGAGAGGTCCCGTGCGGAGTACTTCGCGTAGAGGTCCTCGGGCACGTCGTGCAGCGGCGTGTGCGGCGCGTTCGGGGTGATCGCGCAGAAGAACGGCTCGCCGGCGCGCTTGCAGGTCCGCATCCAGGCCATCGCCTCGCGGAAGTACACCTCGGTGCAGTAGCCCTCGAACTCCCGCGGGCGCCCCTGGTCCTGGAGCACCGGGTTCGTGTAGCGCCCCTCCCCGCCCATTGGGTCCGAGGGCTGGCCGATCCCTCCTCCGCAGTGCACCACCGTGCGATCGAAGCCCTGGTCCATCGGGCGCAGCGGCGCACAGTCGCCGAGGTGCCACTTGCCGAAGAGCCCCGTGGCCCAGCCCGCGTCGCCCATCACCTCCGCGATCGTGATGGACTCGGGGCCGAGCATCGCACGGCCACGATAGGTGTCGATCGCCGTGCCCCGCTGGGGATGCTGGCCGGTGAACAGGGCCGCGCGCGTCGGCGTGCAGACCGGGTGCACGTAGAACTGCTGCAGCTGGACGCTCTCGGCAGCCAGGCGATCGAGCGCCGGCGTCTCCAGGACGGGGTTGCCGTGGAGCGAGAGGTCGCCCCAGCCCTGGTCGTCGGTCATCACGACGATGACGTTCCGGGCCCGCGGGCCCTCCCTCTCCGGCGCGGGGTCCCCTGCGAGGTCCGGCGCTCCGACGCAGCCCACCAGCATGAGGGGGCCGAGGAGGAGCGCGCCGGCCCCCCCGCGCAGAACCAGAGCCAGATCGAGTGGGCGAACGTGGAGCGTCGGGTAAGCGCGGAGCAGCGGCATGGCCCGAGCCTACGCGGCGCCCGTGGCTCGACGCGACCTCAGCCGCCGGCGCCGGGCCCTTCGGGCGAGGCCGGCGTCGCGTAGACGAGTGTCACGGAGCCGTCGTCCTCCACATCCCGACCCTCGACGACCATCCCGAGCTTCTCGAGCACGCGCCGGGAGGCGGCGTGCGGCTCGGCCACCGTGGCCTGGATCCGTCCCATGCCGAGGGCGCCCTGGCCCCAGGAGAGAAGGGCGGCCCCCGCCTCGGTGGCCAATCCCACGCCCCACGACCCGCGCTCGAGCGCGTACTTCAGCTCGGGCTCGTCCTGACCGCCCGGATGGACGAGACCAGCGAAGCCCAGGACCGCTCCAGTCGCGCGCGAGCGAAGCGCCATCATCGCGTAGCCCCGCCTGCGCAGGTTCTCCGCCGTCACGTCGAACCAGCGCTCGCACTCCTCCTCGGTGATGGCGGTGCCATCCCCCACCCAGCGCATGGCGTCGAGGTCGCCATAGACCCGCAGCATGTCCGCACGATGGCGCGGCCCCATGGACTCGAAGGTGAGCCGCTCGGACGGAGGAGGGAGGAGCACGGCGACGCGGCCCGGGGAGGGCGCTAGACCGGCCACTGGGGCCGGTCCGGGCCCCAGCGGCGCCGCCGCCGCGCGGGCGGACCGGCGGGGCCGCGGTCCCGCCGGATCACGACCTGGGGG
>WTJQ01000366.1 GCA_011524785.1 Planctomycetota bacterium
GTCGTGGACCGGCACGACCACGCTGACTCGGGGCGCCTCGGGGCGGCGCGTGCCCAGCAGCGGGCGCGGGTCCTCCCAAGGCAGGCCGCTGGGGAGGTCGGCCTCCGCCTCAAGCGCGCGCAGCAGGTCGCACGCGTTCGGGTGGGCCACGCTCCAGATCCGCGCCAGGGAGTTCTCGGGGTCCGAGCCGTGGAAGAGCGCGCGATCGAAGGCCTCGGGGTCGAGCCGTGGCCCGGTGAGGCCGGGGACGGCTGCCCTCACGAGCTCCTCGAGCTGCTCGAGGCCCTGCGGCAGGGCGTTGCTGCAGGCCACGACGCATCGCTCACGGTGACGCCGCCGGAATTCCAGCAAGCGCTGGTTGTACGCGGTCCAGATCGCCGCGCCCCAGCCGGGGTTGCGCAGGAACACCTCGGCCCCGACGCGCTGCATCGACGCGGCGACCTCCCAGGGGAAGCGATAGACGAGCAGGAAGCGTGCGTCCGGCAGAGTCTCGGCCCAGGCGTCGAGGGCGACGGTGGTGCGCGGGTCCTTGAAGCCCCAGGGTTCCGGGCCGCGTCCGGCGACCGCCTGCTGGAGGCGGGGGACGGCCGAGAGGAGGGCCGCGCCAGGGACGAGCTCGCTCCCCGTCCAGCCCCAGTCGGCGTGGCCCTCGGGAGCCTCTCCGGTCGCGGCGCCGAGGAGCTCCCCGTGCAGCTTCACCAGGCCCGCGTCCTCGTGGTAGCCGCGCGCGTTGTTGCGATCGGCGGGGACCAGGTCGTGCCCCAGGTCCACGCCCAGCTGGCTGACGAGCGAGCCGACGAGCGAGGTGCCCGAGCGATGCATGCCCGCGATCAGGAGCGGGGCGCTCACGGCGTCGCCTCCAGCGGGGGGAAGAGCCGGACCAGGAGTCGCTCGCGATGGGCGACGCGCTCGCGCAGGGCCGCGGCCAGGTGGGGCCCCTCCACGCGCCTTCGAGCGCTCGCGTTCCGGTCGCTCTGGGCCATGGCCTGCTCCACGGCCGACGGGTCGTAGCCCTGCTCCGCCAGGAGCCGCGCGAGGTCCTGCTGCAGCCGCTCGGTCCGCAGGAAGCGAACCCGGGGGAGCGCGGCCACGAGCGCCTCGCCGTCGAGGTCCTCGTCGGTGAGGGTCGCGAGCGCCTCCTGGGGCTGCGGGTGGAAGAAGCGCAGGAACTGCGCGGTTTGAACGCCGACCGCGGCGCGTGGCTCGGCGCCCTGGAGCACGTCGGGCAGCGCGAAGCGCTCCAGGTACTCCACGTACTCGGGGAGGTCGAGGTCGGGGAACGCAGGCAGGGCCTCACGGACCTCGGGTAGAGGGGCGGCGGGATGGTCCCGCCAGAAGCCGTGGTGGTAGGCGCTCTCCAGGTGGACCAGCGGCTCGCGACCGACGCTGACCACGGGGCGGTTCGCCGCCCAGCTCGGGATCTGCCGATAGCTTCCGTGCTGGCTCCGGCGGCCCTCACGCAGCGCCGTCGCCGTGCGGTCGATGGGGAGGGTGAGCTCGTGGAAGCCGCGCCAGCCCAGGCGGGTCCCGGCGAGTCGCTGCGCCAGGGCCCTGCCCTCCACGCCGTGCAGCCGCCGCAGCACCCCGCGAGCCCACGTCGAACCGGTGCGCGGGTAGTTCAGCAGCACCATGTGCGGGGTGATGATCAAGAGCCCCTCCGGCTGCGACGACGCTCGGACACGAAGCCCAGCAGGTTCGGGACCTGGCACGCGGCGAGGAGCAGGCCGGTCAGGATCCGAGGGGGAGCGTCGGGGCTGCGCCAGGGAGCGGTGACCAGCTCCATGTAGAACCGCGCCCGGGTCGAGGCGAGGGTCCGCTGGAGCTCCCTGCGGAACGGAGCGCCGTGGCGCTGGGCGCGGCGGAGGCGGTACTGGTACGCGCCGCGCCCATAGGCGAAGTGCTGGCGCCAGAACGCGAGCGGACCCAGCTGGTGGTAGTGCTCGACCAGCGCCTCGGGAGCGTGGACGAAGCGCATCCCCGCGGCCTCGCACCGGTCGGAGAAGTCCCGGTCCTCGCCGCCCGCGAGCGGGAACGACTCGTCGAAGCCGCCGAGCGCCTCGAAGTCGGCGCGGTGCAGGCCGTAGTTGTTCGAGGCGAAGAAGCGCGGGCCGTAGGTGAGGCCCCAGCGCGTGATGAAGGTGACGAGCTCCTGGCTGGCGGCCGAGAAGGGGTTGCCGCGGAGCGCGTTGCGCGCGTGGCCTCCCACCAGGGCTCCTGGGCTCGCCTCGAGGCGCGCGCGCATGCGGGCCACCCAGTCCGGCGCCGGCGCGCAGTCGTCGTCGGTGAACAGCAGCAGGTCGTGGCGCGCCTCCCGCGCACCGCGGTTGCGCGCGGTGGCCGGGCCCGCGTGGGGCTGGGCGAGGATGCGCAGCTCGAGCTCCAGCCCCGCGGGTCCTTGTCCGGCGAGGTCCTGGAGCGCCTGGACCTCGGGCGTCGGGCCCCCGTCCTCGACCACCACGACCTCGAGCGCGCTCTCCACGCCCTCGCTGCGACTCAGAGCCTCGAGGCAGCGGCGCAGCCGCTCGGGGCGGCGGTAGGTGGGGATGACCACGCTGACGGGAGCCGGCGTCACGGATGCTCCTCCAGTCGCTGGGGGCTGCTCACGAGCGGCGCCCGCAGGGCCTGGTGCACGTAGCCGAGGGCCAGGTGCCCGAGCGCGCGCAGGCGCGCGTGCCGAACGAGGTGACGGCTCTCGTGGAGCGCGTTGAGGAGGTTCAGGAGGGGGGCGCGCAGGCCGCCGTAGTGCAGCCGATGGAACAGGTCCGCCCCGCGCAGCTTGTGCTTCCAGCGCCACAGCTCGCTCGACGCCGCGCGCGAGCCGTCCTCCTGGTCGTGGAGCGCGAGCTCGCCCCGCTCGGCCCAGAGCTCCCACCCGGCCTCCGTGAGACGGCGGCACAGATCGATGTCCTCGTAGTAGAAGGGGAAGCCCGCGTCGAAGAGCCCGACCCGTCGCAGGGCCTCGGTGCGGAGGAGCACCGCGTGACCCCAGAGGTAGTCGGTCCGGCACGCCGCGCCGGGCTCCTCGGGCTCGGGCCGTCCGATCCCCGGGATGCGCTGCTGCAGCGGCAGCCACCGTCGCCAGGAGCCGTCGAACAGCAGGGTCCGTCGCCCGTCCGAGCTGGTGCCCATCGAGAGGGTGCGGGGACCCACGGCGGCCGCCGCCGGGCGCTGCTCGAGCGCGGTCACCAGCCGCTCCAGCGTGGACCGCGCGACGAGCGCGTCCTGGTTCAGGAGCAGGATGGCGTCGCAGCCGCGCTCGACCGCGCGGCGCAGGCCGCGGTTGCTCGTGCCGGCGAAGCCCAGGTTCTGCTCGTTCCGCAGGACCTCGATCCGCGCTCCAGCCTCGAGGGCCTCCAGCGCCGCGGCCTGTTCGGGGCTCGCGGAGGCGTCGTCGACCACGACGACGTGCAGGGGGCGCCCGGCCCCCTCGAGGGCCTCGAGGCAGCGGTGGAGGCCCACCGGATCCTCGTGGGCCGGCACGACCACGCCGATGGCTCGGAGCTCGTCGACCCTGCCCATGCCCTGAGGGTAGCAGCCTGCGAGCAGCGGCCTCGACCCGGGGGGCGTCGCGTCCCGAAGCGTGACCGGAGTTGACCGGTCCGGTGCTTCCGTGCCGCGGGCTAGCATGCAGCCGCGATGGAGGACCAGCAGGACACCGCGAGCCGAGGCGAGGCCGCCGATGCGGGCGCGGGCATCGCGGACTCCGGCTGGGGGACGCCGGGCCCGCTGCTGGCCTGGTCGCGCTGCCTGGGCCTCGGCCTCGCGGTCGGCCTGGGGGGCGCCCAGGCCCTGCTGCTGGCCGCCCAGCTCCTCGGCTGGACGTTCGAGGTCGCGGCCCCGGTCGCCGTCGGGCTCCTCGTCCTCGGGTTCGGCGGGGGAGCATGGCGCGCGCGACCGCGGGCGGCCCGTCCGGGCCGCAGCGGGCTGGCCCTGGTCCTGCTCATGCTGACCTGCGCGGTCCTGGCCCTCTGTTCGAACCGGGACCTCGCGCGGGACGACAGCCAGTACATCCCCTCCGCGCGCCACTTCCTCGAGCACCCGAGCGAGCCCATGGGCTTCGAGGTGCACTGGCTCGAGGGGGGGGCGAAGCCCTTCACCTCGGAGTTCTTCCTGAACTCCATGCCCTGGGACCACCTGCGTGCCGCCGTCGCACACGTCCTGGGCCTCGAGTTCCTGGACGTGTACTTCCTGTGGGGCGCAGTCCTCGGCGGACTGCTGCTTCCACTCTTCCTCTTCCGCCAGCTGCGGGGCCTCGTGGGGAGCGAGGGACGTGCAGTGCTGGGCACCTGGCTGGCGCTGCTGGTCGTGACCCTGCTCGGCCAGCAGCTGCGCTCCCTCGGCATGTGCGGCCTCACCCGCATCTTCGAGGGGAAGATCCTCTTCCTCGCGATCGGCCCCGCCTGGTTCTCGTGTGCGCTCATGGACGCGCTCCGCGGGAGGCGGATCGCCAGCCTCGAGCTGGCGGCATGCTCGGCCGCGCTGATCGGCACCACGGCGAGCGCGGTGACCCTGCTGCCCTGCCTGTTCGCGGTCCTCGTGGGGGCGGAGCTCATCGCTGCGGGGGCCGCGCGTAGAGCCGTGCTGCGTCGCCTCCGCGGCGCAGCCCTCGCCCTCCTCCCACTGGCTCTCTACGGCGTGGGGATGAAGGTGCGCTCCGGCCTCGTGATGGAGATGGACACGCGCGGCGCGCAGCGCACCGTGGGGCATCACCTCGACCTCGTCCTCGGGTCCGGCGAGGCGGGCGGCCTGCCCCATGGATGGGTCGTCCTGGTCCTGGGGGCCGTGGCGGCCCTGGCCATCCTTCGGGGGCGGGACCGTCGGCTCCTCGGCGGCTGGTTCGGCCTCGCTATCGCGCTGCTGCTGAACCCGCTCGTCGACTGGTGGGTGTCCGGCTGGGTGACGACGCCGTGGCTCTACTGGCGCACCCTCTACCTCCTTCCCTTCCCCCTGGTGCTGGGCGTCCTGGGGGCGCGCAGCCTGCGGGGGGCGGGAGCGCGAGGCCTGCCCGTGAGCGGCGTCGGAGTGCTGGCAGGCCTCCTGCTCGCCCTGCACCTCGTGCCGGGGTCCCCCTCGATCTTCCGCTCCCACGGCACGACCCTCGGAGCGCCCCGGTGGAAGCTGAACCTGGAGCTGGCCGAGGCCGCCGAGCGCATCGTGGAGCGGGTCCCGCCGGGCCCGATGCTCGCGGCCCGCTCGATCGGGCAGCTCGTGACGGTCGTGCGCTCCGGCTACCCGCAGCTCCACAACGGCCCGCACACCTTCCAGTTCTGGGACCAGCGCGACGAGCGCTGGCGTGCCCACCAGCGCGTGCTGGCGGGCGACTTCGCGACCCAGCGGAGTCCGGAGGCGATCGAGTCGTTCGAGCTCGTCACCCAGGACCACCGCCTGCGCTCCGTGGTCCTCCGCAGCCTCGTGGTCGATGGGGAGGTGCGCCGCTACCTGAAGCAGCTGGGCTTCAGCGAGCACTTCCGGATGGAGGACTTCTACCTGGCGTGGCGCACGGACGAGGAGCTGGCGCGACGCGGGGAGGCTGCGCGACGCGAGTGGCAGGACGCGGGGCAGGACGCGGGCAAGGGCGGCGCCGGGAACGGCGGCGGGAACGGCAGCGCAAGGAAGGGCAGAGCGCGGCGCTGAGCTTCCGTGCTGATCCTCCCTCCGCGACCAAGCGCTCACGCGCTCGGCCGTTCGAGCGTCGTGATCAGGTCCCGGAACCGGCGGCAGTCGTACGTGCCGCTCGGGCCCCAGCGATCCACCTGGGCCACGACCCGCAGCCCGGCGCGCGTCGCCGCGGCACGCACCGCCTCGCCCGAGATGTTGCCGCGATCACCGTCACCGCCGCCCGCCGTGTCACGGCCCATGGAGAGCCACTGGTACACGCTCCTCAGGGGACCCAGGTGACGGAGGAACCCGAGACCGAGCCAGCGGTTGCGGCGGCCCGGGTGGTGCAGCACGGCGCGCCCTCCGGGACGCAGCGCTGATGCGAGCCCGCGCAGGTACGCCTCGAGGGTGTCGAGCTCCATGTGGACGCAGCAGTCGTAGGACCAGGCGAAGTCGATCGCGCCCGCCAGCTCCTCGGGCAGGCTGCTGCCGTCACCCTGGTGGCAGACGACCTTCTCCTCCGCGGCGAAGCGCTCCCTGCAGAAGGCGACGCACTCGGGGTTCAGGTCCACGAGATGGAGCCGGCCCGCGAGCGCCGCCAGCTCGACCGACCAGCGCCCGTGCCCGGGGCCGATCTCGAGCACCGTCGCGCTCGGCTCGATCGCGGGACGGAGGAAGGCGTCGACGAGAGAGGCCTTCCACTCCTCGTAGGGCTGCCCGCTGTAGGCCGCCTGGCCGGACCACTCGTCACCATCGGCGCTCCAGTCGTAGGAGCGACCCCAGTAGCGATTCCAGCGGACGGACGGCACGCCTCCATTGTCCATCCACGGCCGGGTCTCGGCCAGACCCTGCGATAACGTCGTCGCTCTTCGGCGCCTAGGCGAAGTGGGCCTGCGCGGAGGGGCCCACTGAGGAGCCCACAGTGGCGCCCACAGTGGCGCCCGCGGAGAACGGCCAGGCAGGGAGATCC
>WTJQ01000187.1 GCA_011524785.1 Planctomycetota bacterium
CTCCAGGTGCCGGCCGCCGGCGCCTCGACGGTCTACGCCTACGAGCTGTTCGCCGGACCCAAGGAGGCCGAGCTGCTGCTCGCGGACAACGAGGTCCACGAGTTCCTCATCGAGGACGACCTCGGGTTCTTCAGTGGGATCGCGGGACTGCTGCTCGGACTGCTCGGCGTGCTCGAGGGCCTCCTCGGCAACTGGGGCATCGCGATCATCGTGCTGACGCTGCTGGTGCGGGGGACGCTCTTCCCGATGAACCGCAAGTCGCAGACGTCGATGGCGCGCCACACGACGAAGATGAAGCGCGTCCAGCCGAAGCTCGACGCGCTGAAGGAGAAGTACAAGAACGACCCGCAGAAGCAGCGCCAGGAGCAGGCCAAGATCATGCAGGAGGAGGGCGCGTTCCCGCCCCTCTCCGGCTGCCTGCCGATGTTCCTGCAGATCCCGGTCTTCTTCGGGCTCTTCAGCGCCCTGCGCGTCTCGTTCGACCTGCGCCAGGCGCGCTTCCTCTGGGTCGAGGACCTCTCGATGCCGGACCGGCTGCTGCGCCTCGACCTGGACACCCACCTGCCGCTGATCGGGACGATCGAGTACCTGAACGTGCTGCCGCCCCTGATGGTCGTCCTGTGGATCCTGCAGCAGCGCCTGATGCCGAAGCCCACGGACGAGCAGGCCGCCCGCATGCAGCGGATGATGATGTGGATGCCCGTGCTCTTCGGCGTGTTCCTCTACAACTACGCCGCCGGGCTCTCGCTCTACATGATCACCTCGAGCCTGTTCGGCATCGCGGAGTACACGATCATCCGGCGCATCTGGCCCATCGACGACTCCGAGAAGCCGCGGAAGCCGAGCAAGTTCCTCCAGCGCCTCCAGGAGCTCCAGGAGCAGCAGGCCCAGCTGCAGCGCCAGCAGCAGTCGCGCAGCAAGAATCGCAAGCAGAGGCGCTGAGTCGTGACCCGGGCGCAGGACCTCGCCGCACCGCTCGAGGAGCGGCGCGACACGATCTGCGCCCTCAGCAGTCCTCCGGGCGCCGGCGTGCGCGCGGTCGTGCGCCTGTCCGGCCCGGACGCGCTGGCGATCGTCCGGAAGGCGTTCCGTGACGAGGCCGGGGAATCGCTCGGCACCCCGCGGCGGGGCGTCGTCACCGGCGAGTTCGACGACGGCGGCGGCCTGCAGCCGGCCCTCCTCCTCTGGATGCCTGGCCCCGGATCGTTCACGCGGGAGGACGTGGCCGAGCTCCACCTGGTGGGCAATCCCCACCTCGTGGACGCAGCCCTGTCGAGGCTCCACTCCCTCGGCGCGCGGCCAGCGACCGCGGGGGAGTTCACCCGCCGCGCGTTCGAGCACGGGGCCCTGGACCTGACCCGGGCCGAGGGCATCCTCTCCCTCGTCCACGCTGCCGGCGAGGCCGAGCAGCGCGCCGCGACCGCGCTCCTCATGGGGGGGCTGGACGAGCGCCTGGTGGGGCTACGCGACCTGATCGAGGAGCTGCGCGCGCTCCTCGAGGCGTCCCTCGACTTCGACGAGAACGACACGGGGCACGTGCCTCTCGCGCAGCTGGTCGAGCTGGGCGACCACGCGCGCCAGGCCCTCGAGGAGGCCACGCGCTGGGAGGTCGCGCGCCACGCTCCGGAGGCGGGAGCTCCGCGCGTGGTCCTGGCGGGGCCACCGAACGCGGGCAAGAGCTCCCTCTTCAACGCCCTGCTGGAGCGCGGGGCCGCGCGCGCGATCCCCGCCCTGGTGGACTCACGGGCCGGGAGCACCCGGGACGCCCGCGCCGCCCTCGTCCGCCTCGGGCCCGAGGCCCAGGAGGTCCTCGTCGTCGACACCGCCGGCCTGGAGGACGGCACCGAGCGTGCCCTCTCCGCCCTGGAGGGGCGGGCCCAGGAGCGTGCACGACTCCAGCTCGATGCGGCCGACCTCGTGGTGGGGGTCCTCGACGCGGCCGGTGCTGCTTCGGCGGGGGCCGAGGAGCTGGCCCTCCCCGCAGGCACAGGGGTCCTCGCTTGGAACCAGGTGGATCGCGTGGGCGTGGCCGCCGACCCGCCGGCTGCTGTGGCGCAGGTTCCCTGGGTCGCCACGAGCGCCGTGACCGGCGCGGGTCTGGAGGAGCTGGTCGATGCCGTCCTGGCCGGGCTCGCGAGCCGCGGCTCCGAGGGCTTCCAGGTCAGCGCTCGCCACAGGGAGGCGCTCGCAGCGGCCCACGAGGCCCTGACGGCCGGCCTCGCCGAGCTGGCGCAGGGCGCTCCCCTGGACCTCGTCGCTGAGGGCCTCCGGGCCGCGACGGTCGCCCTCGACGGCATCACGGGTCGGACCACGCCCGAGGACCTGCTGGACCGGATCTTCGCCCGCTTCTGCCTCGGAAAGTGAGGTCCCTGGGGACCCTCCCACCCCCAGGGATGGCGTGGGGAGGGGCGTGGCATCGGTGAGGACGCAAGATGTAGCATGGAAGGGCCGCGAGAGCCCCTGGAGGGGCCCGCAGGACCCCCCATGAACTGTCCCCGCTGTGGTGCCTCCGACGACCGTGTGGTCGACTCCCGGACCTCCGGGGACGGGGCCGCCATTCGGCGCCGGCGCGAGTGCCTGGGCTGCTATCAGCGCTTCACCACCTACGAGCGGGTCGAGGAGACCCCCCTGCGGGTGGTGAAGAAGAGTGGGGAGCGCGTGCGTTTCGATCGAGATCGCATTCGTTCGGGGATGCTCCGTGCCTGCGAGAAGCTGTCCGTGGGCATGGAGGACATCGAGGCCGCCGTGGCGCGCGTCGAGGCTCGCTGCCAGGGGGAGTTCGACCGGGAGATCCAGAGCTCGGTCATCGGCTCGCTCGTCATGGACGAGCTGCGCGACCTGGACCAGGTCGCCTACGTGCGCTTCGCGAGCGTCTACCGGGAGTTCCGGGACGTCGAGCAGTTCATGGAGACCCTGCGGCCGATCATCGAGGGCCGCGGAGGAGCCGGCGCATGACGACGCCGCCGCCGCGCATGCCCGAGCACCTGCGCAAGCGGGACGGTCAGGTCGTGCCCTTCGACGTGCGCCGCATCATGGCCGCGGTCTCCCGCGCTCAGGACGCCGTCGGGGACTCCGACCCCGGCCTCGGGGTCGAGGTGGCCGAGCTGGTCGTCCTCACGCTGGTGGGGCGGGCCGACGCCGAGCGCGTCGGCATGGTCGCGGAGGCACGGCGCGTGCCCAGCCTCGAGGAGGTCCAGGACCTCGTCGAGGAGGCCCTGGTCGGCCTGGGGCGGACGCGCGTGGCCCGCGCCTACATCCTCTACCGGGACCGCCGCTCGCGTGCGCGGGCGCACCTGACCGTCACGGACGGCGGCGGCGGCGCGGCGGGCCGTGCACCCCAGGTTCGCGGCGAGGCGGGGGTCAGCCCCTGGAGCCGGGGACGGATCGCCGCGGCCCTCGTGCGGGAGTCCGGCCTCAGCGGCCAGGACGCGGAGGAGGTCGCTCGTCGAGTCGAGCGTCAGGTGCTCGCCCTCGGCGCGAGCCGTGTCTCGTCCGGCCTCGTGCGCGCCTTCGTCGACCAGGAGCTGCAGGGGCTCGGGCTCTACGACGCCGCGCGCGCCACCGAGCCGGTCGGCATCCCGCGCCCCGACCTGCGCGCCCTGCTCCGCGCTCCGCGCGACGCGGGCGCTCCCGGGCCCAGCAGCGAGGCCCGCCATGGCCCGCCGAACGTCTCCGCCGAGCGCCGGATCGGCGCCTCGGTCATGGCGCGCTGGGCGCGGCAGGACTGGCTGGACGAGGAGTTCAACCGCGCCCACCACGCGGGGGAGCTGCTGGCCCTCGGCCTCGAGCGCTTCCACCTGCCCCTCGTGCGCTCGGTCAGTGCGAGTGGCCTCGGGGACGGGGGCGTCGCGCGCGCGCTCGGTCCCCTCACGACGCTGCTCGATGCCACCGCCCACGGGGTCGTCCTCGAGGGGATCTGTGACCTGCTCGGCGCGCCGCGGCGCTCCCGGGATGCGGACCGCGCTACCGAGGTCCTCGTCTCCCTCGGTGCCCTCGCGCGAGCCAGCGGCCGGCGGCTCGACCTCGCCAACCCTGGCGGCCGTGGACCGCGCCCGATCGTCCAGCTCCTGACGGCCCTCGTGCACGGCCTGGCCGGCGGTCTGGCCATGCCGAAGCTGTTCCTCGAACACGCCCGCGTGGCCGAGGCCCTCGAGGCCGAGCCTGCCCTGGCGGAGGGACTCGAGGAGCTCCTCGTGGCGGGGCGGGTGGTCCCGGTCTGGAGCGCTCCGGGGGAGTCGTTCGCGGGGCCGGGTCTCGCGAGGCGCTCGCGCGAGCGGGGTCCGCTGACCCTCGGCGCGGCCGTGGCCCTCGACCTCGTCGGACTCGCGCGCCGCGCCGGCCCCTGGAACGAGGAGGCTCTGCTGGCGAGCCTCGTGGAGCGCGCCGAGGGGGCCGTGGAGGCTCTCGCTCAGCTCGCCGCGGCCCAGGACGAGCTCTCCCCGGGCATCCCCGTGGGACGCCGACTGCACGCGGTCGTGCCCGTCGGGCTCGGCGACGTGCTGCGCATCCTCGGCGACGGGGTGGCGCGCCCCGACCAGGGGGCCCGCGTCCTCGGCGTCCTGCGCGACGCCTCCCAGCAGGCCGCCGAGCGCGCCGGCCTCGTGGTCGAGCTCAGCACCCTCCTGTCTGGACCGGCCGCGAGCGTCCTCGCCCGCCGAGCCGCGGGCGAAGCGCGCCCGACCCAGGCCGGCCTGTTCGAGGAGCGACCCCTGCCGGAGAGCGAGCGCGTCGAGCGCTACCTCGCGGGCTTCGACCTCGGCGCGGCGCAGACCAGCTGGGAGCCTCGCGACCGCGGCGCGGCTCTCGCGGCCCTTGCAGCGACCCTCCCGACCGGCGCCCTCTGGCCCCTCCACGACCCGCTCTCCAGCCAGCGTGCAGGCCTCGCCTGCCTGACGACCTGGGCCGCCTTCGAGCGGGCCCGCGCGGAGCTCCTCGAGCCGCGCGTGCACCGACCGGCGCCCCCCGTGGCCGCTCCCACGGCCCTGCCCTTCGAACGCCCGGCGCGCCCCCGCGCCTGATCCCTCCGCCATGCGCCTCGCACGACTCGAACTCCTCGGCTTCAAGTCCTTCGCCGACCCGACCGTCCTCGACTTCGGTCACCGCAGCCTGACCGGCGTGGTGGGGCCGAACGGGTGTGGCAAGAGCAACGTGGTCGACGCCGTGCGCTGGGCGCTCGGCGAGACCCGTCCGACCTCGATGCGCGGCTCCGGGATGACCGACGTCATCTTCAAGGGCTCGGCGAGTCGGCCGGCCATGGGCTTCGCGGAGGTGACGCTGGTCTTCGACAACACCGGCGGCGTGCTCCCCGAGCGTGGGGCCGAGGTCAGCGTCACGCGGCGCCTGGAGTCGAGCGGGGAGGGCGAGTACCTGATCGACGGCCAGCGCGTGCGCCTCAAGGACGTCAAGGACCTGCTGTTCGACACGGGCCTGGGCTCGCGCGGGTACGCCGTGCTCGAGCAGGGCCGCATCGACGCGGTGCTCTCCGCGAACCCCCAGCAGCGACGAGCCATCTTCGAGGAGGCGGCCGGGATCTCGCGCTACCGGCAGCGCCGGCACGAGACCGAGCTGCGCCTGAAGCACGTCGCGGCGGACATGGAGCGGGCCGAGGACGTGATCCGCGAGCTCCAGAGCCGCGTGCGCTCCCTCAAGATCCAGGCGGGCAAGGCGGAGCGCTGGATCGAGGCCCGCGGTGAGTGGGGGACGGCCCGCCGCCGCCACCTGGGCCACCGCCTGTTCAACCTGGACGGCGAGCTGGGCCAGCTGCGGCCGCGCATCGTCGAGCAGCAGGAGGCGATCGAGGGGCTCCGCGCCCGTCGGGCCGAGCACGACGCCGAGGCCGAGCGCCGCGAGGCCCAGCGAGGGGAGGTCGTGGCCGAGCTCGACCGCGTCTCCGGCGAGTCCGGCCGCCTCGAGGGCGATGCGCGCGCCATGGCCGAGCGCGTTCGGTCCCTGCTGGCGCGCGTCGAGAACTGGGAGCAGTCGGCGGAGGAGGAGGACCAGCGCGCGACCCAGCTCGGCAGCGAGCTGGAGGCCCAGCGCGAGCGGGCCGCGGCGATGGCCGAGGAGGCCGCGCGCCTGCTGGCCGAGGCCGAGGCCGCTGGCGCCACCGTGAAGGCTCTCACCGAGAAGGGGCGGGCCCTGGGGCGGACCTATCAGGAGTCCCGGGCGCGGAGCGAGAAGCAGAACGATGAGGTCCTAGCGCGCCTGCACGAGCGCGGCGAGGCCGCGAGCCGCGTGCGCCAGCTGGAGGAGGAGGCGCCTCGCCTCGAGGAGCGCCTCTCGCGCCTGGAGGCCCGCCACGTGGAACTGGGCCAGGCCCTGGTGACGTCGCGCGAGCGCGCCGGCGAGGCTCGAGCCGCGCTGGAGGCGAGCGAGGGCCGTCAGGACTCCGCACGCGCACAGCGGGACGCTGCGCGGGTTGCTCACGACGACGCCGCCCGGGCCCTCCAGGAGCTCGATGGGCGGCGCGGCGAGCTCGAGCTCGAGCGTGCGGCGCTGGACGCGCGCGTGGAGGCCCTGCGCGACCGCGAGCGCCAGCTCGAGGAACTCTCCCAGGGGACGCGTC
>WTJQ01000044.1 GCA_011524785.1 Planctomycetota bacterium
CGACGGGAGTGGCGGCGGCGGCGGAGGGGGCGGCGGAACGCCGCCCGATGCCGCGACCTCGCCCTCGCCCGCGGACGGCTCCACGGGGGTCGCGACCACGCCGCTGCTGACCTGGTCGGCAGCCACGGGCGCCGAGAGCTACGACGTGTACTTCGGCTCCTCGCCGAGCCTCGGCTCGGGCGAGCTCCAGGGCAACCAGACCCCGACGAGCTGGTCACCCGGGACCCTCGCGGCCGGGACGACCTGGTACTGGCGGATCGACTCGGTCGGCTCCGGGGGGACCACCACTGGGGCGACCTGGTCCTTCACCACGGAGGCTGGCGGCGGCGGAGGCGGCGGCGGAGACCTCCTGAACGAGGACTTCGAGAGCGGAGCCCTGACGGGCTGGGTCACCACCGGGACCGTTCAGATCAACGGCAACGGTGCCTACCAGGGCAGCAACGGCATGGTCCTGCGTCGGACGGCGAGCGCCGAGCGTGCGCTCGACGCGAGCGGTCGCACCGGGGTCACCCTCTCCTACGCCCGCCGCACCTCGAACTACGACTCGGGGGAGGCGCTCACCGTCGAGTGGTTCGATGGCTCCAGCTGGACGGCGCTCGAGACCGTCAACAGCAACAGCTGGCAGGTCCGCACCTGGGCCCTGGGCCCTGGCGCTGACAACAACCCGAGCCTCCGCATCCGCTTCCGCGGCGGAGCCAACCGCAACAACGAGCAGGGGCGCATCGACAGCGTCGTCGTGACCGCGGACTGACGGACGGACGGCGCTGAGCGCCCGGATGCAGCGGCCGTGAGGAGTCTCCCCCCACGGCCGCTGCTGCATGCCTGAGGTTCCCGCCGTTGAGTGCGGCTCGGCCCTTGGCGGCGTGCGCCTCCCGCGGCTCCGAGGCTCGCTCGCGAGAGGGCGCTGCGTGCAGCGCCGGCGGAGAGGACCTACGATCCCGCCATGGACAGGCCGAGCGTGTCGGTCCGGGTGCCCGCGCGCGTGGGCCTGCTCGGGAACCCCAGCGACCTCTACGGGGGCGCCGTCCTGGGCTTCGCCCTCGACGACTTCGGGGCGACCGTCACGCTCGAGCAGGGCGGCGGTGAGCCTCGCTTCGAGGGACCGGCCGCGGCGCTGCTCGAGGCCGCCTGGGCGCGGCTCGCGCGTCGCGGGGTCGCTCCGGTCCCCGGCGGCTTCGTGCTGCGGGCGGACACAGACGTGCCGCGTCAGGTGGGGCTCTCTGGCTCCAGCGCGCTCGTGGTGGCGGCGCTCCGTGCCCTGCTCCAGGTCCACGGGCTCACCTGGAGCTCCTTCGAGATCGCCGAGGAGGCGCTGCTCGCGGAGACCGAGGAGCTCGGGATCGTGGCGGGCCCGCAGGATCGCGTGCTGCAGGCCCACGGCGGCCTGCTGTTCATGGACTTCGACCCCGCGCGCTTCGGAGGGCGGCGCAGCCCCGAGGGCTACGTGCGCCTCGATCCTGGGCTGCTGCCCGAGCTGGTGCTCGCCTGGGACCCCGAGCCAGGAGCCGACTCCGGCACGACGCACGCCGGCGTGCGGGAGCGCTGGCTCGCAGGGGACGAGGCGGTCCGCGCTGCGATGGCCGAGGCCGCCTCGCTGGCCGTGCGCGGGCGTGCCGCCCTGGAGCGCGGCGATCGCGACGAGCTCGCCGAACTCGTCGACGCGAACTTCGACCTGCGCACCGCGCTCTTCTCCCTCGATGCCGCTGCCCGGGCGCCGGTCGAGTGGGCGCGCGCGGCCGGCGCGGCCGCCAAGTTCTGTGGATCGGGCGGCGCCGTGGTCTGCGTCCCGCGCGCCGGCGTGCCGACGGAGGCCGTGCTGGCCGCCTTCGAGGCCCGCGGCTGGCCGGCCCGCGTTCCGCGCGTGGGCCCTGCGACGTGACCGGTGACCTGACCCGCGACCTGCGCCCGGACCGCCTCTCCTGGAGAGCGTGGCCCGCTACGATGCCTCGCCCATGCGCGTCGTCCTCCTCGCCGCAGGGTTCGCCACCCGCCTGCACCCCCTGACCCTCGACCGGGCGAAGCCCCTGCTCGACGTCGGAGGGCGGCCGGTCCTCTCGTGGATTCTCGACCGCGTCCTCGAGGGTGCGGAGCCCTCGCGGGTCGTGCTCGTCACCAACCACCGATTCGTGGACGACTTCCGTGCCTGGGCCGCGGAGGCCCCGGTCGAGGTCGAGGTGCTCGACGACGGGACCTCGACCAACGAGGACCGCCTGGGGGCGATCGGGGACCTGGCCCTCGCCGTCGAGCACATGGGGCCGAGCGACGAGCCGGTCCTCGTCGTCGCGGGTGACAACCTCGTCGACTTCGACCTGGGCCCCGGCCTGGCGAGCTTCGATGCCGCTGCCGGCCCTCTGGTCTTCGTGCGGCGCGTCCCCGAGCCGGTGCCGCCCGCCCGCTACAGCGAGGTCCTCGTCGAGGGGGACCGCGTCACGCGCTTCCGGGAGAAGCCGGAGGATCCCGAGAGTCCCCTCTCCGCGATCTGCCTGCACCTCTACCCGAGCGATCTCGCCGAGCACCTCGCGGCGTTCCGCGACGAGAGCCCGGATCTCGATGCGCCCGGCCACTTCCTCGAGTGGCTCTCCCATCGCCGGACCCTGTACGCCACCCCGGTCAGCGGTCCCTACCACGACATCGGCAACCACCAGACCCTGGCCGCGGCCCGTGAGGCCTTCGCGGATCGGGGGCCCACGACATGAACAGCTCCACCCCCCTCGGCGTCTGCCTCGTCGGCAGCGGCTTCCTCGCGCGCACCCGCGCCCGGTGCTACCGGGCCCTGCCTGGAGGGGGAGGGCGGCTCGTGGCCGTCGCCTCCCGGGACGAGGCCAAGGCGCGCGCGTTCGCCGCGGAGGAGGGCGTGCCCGAGGTGGCCGCGGACCTGGACGCCCTGCTCGGGCGTGAGGACGTCCAGCTCGTGGACCTCTGCGTCCCCAACCACCTGCACCGGCCCTTCGCCGAGCGCGCCGCCGCGGCCGGCAAGGCCGTGGCCTGCACCAAGCCCCTGACGGCCTACGTCGGGCAGGACCTCGATGAGGGCGCCACCGACGCCGACGTCTCGTCGGTCGACCGGCGCCGGATGGCGGCGGTCGCCATCGCCGACGCGCGCGCGATGGTCGAGGCCTGCGAGGGTGCCGGCGTCCCGCTGCTCTACGGGGAGAACTGGGTCCACGCCCCGGCCGTGCGCCGCGCGGCGGCGCTGCTCGAGGCCAGCGGCGGGCGCATC
The DNA here is from genome assembly GCA_011524785.1 of Planctomycetota bacterium. Classification (GTDB taxonomy): domain Bacteria; phylum Planctomycetota; class UBA1135; order UBA1135. The sequence goes on from WTJQ01000044.1 coordinate 3,221, forward strand.
CTCGACCTGCGCGGCTGGGAGTGCCACAGCGGCTCGCACTCGCTCTACTCCAAGCTCTGGCGCTACACGGGCGGCGGCTCGCTGATCCGCTTGGCGGCCCACCCGATCGGCGCCATGCTGCACCTCAAGGCGGCCGAGGGCGTGGCGCGGGATGGCGCGCCGATCGTGCCGGTGGCGGTCGTGGCCGACGCGGCCGACGTGACGGCCGGCGTCGAACCCGGCGGACCCGGGGTGGCGACCGGCTGGGTCGACGTGGAGAGCTGGGGGAGCGTCTCGATCGCCTTCTCCGACGGGACGCGCGGCCTGGCGATGGGCTCGGACACGATGGTGGGAGGGATGCAGAGCCGACTCGTGGTGCTGACCGACCAGACCCACCTGGAGTGCAACCTCTCGCCACACGACTCCCTCCGCGGCTATGGAGCGGCGCAGGGGGCCTTCGGGGAGTCGTACGTCATGGAGAAGGCCTCCCACGACGCGGGCTGGCACAGCTTCATCCCGGACGAGGACGCCTCCAGCGGGCACCTCGACATGTGCGCCGACTTCGTGGCCGCCGCCGCGGGGGAGCGTCCCGGGCGCTCGACCGGCGCTCTCGGCTACGAGGTGACCCGCGTCGTGATGGCGGCCTACGTCTCGGCGGCCGAGGGGCGCCGGATCACACTGGACGAGGTGACGCCGTGAGGGCGCTCGTCCTCGCGCTGCTCGGCCTCGCGTCCTGCCTCGGCACCGCTCCTCCGGAGCGCGTGGTCACCTCACGCCTCGTGCACGTGGTGGCGTTCACGCTCGAGGAGGGAGGCACGGCCGGGCGGGACGAGGCGCTCGCGCTCGTCCGCGACCTGCGGGAGGACCTCGCGCCGATCCCCGGCATCGTGCACCTGCACGCCGGGATCCGTGACCCGCGCTTCGAGCGCCCCTCGAACCTCCAGGACTTCGACGTCCTGCTCGTGATCGAGTTCACGGACAAGGACGCCCACGACGCCTACCTCGTCGACCCGCGCCACCGGGCCGTGGTGGACGCCTGGACGCCCCGGCTCCGCGGGATCCGGGTCCTCGACGCCGCTCGCTGAGGGGGCACGCGCGGCTCAGCCGCCGACCTGCTGCAGCCGCTTCTGCTCGACGGCCTCGAGCAGGCGGGCGTAGGCATCCACGAAGGCCTGCACGCCGGCGGTGAGGAGCTCGGCGGTGATCGCGTCGAGATCGACGCCCACCGCGGGCAGGGCCGCGAGCACGTCCTGGGCGCCCTCGAGGTCCTCCTCGAGCGAGGCGCGTGCGCGCCCGTGGTCGCGGAAGGCGTCGACGGTCGCGGCCGGCACCGTGTTGACGGTGTTGGGCCCGATCAGCTCCTCGACGTAGAGCACGTCGCAGAAGCTCGGGTCCTTGGTCGAGGTCGAGGCCCACAGGAGGCGCTGCTCCTTGGCGCCCGCGGCGGCCAGGGACTCCCACGCCTCGCCCGCGAACAGCTCCTTGGAGCCCGCGAAGGTGACCTTGGCGTTGGCGATGGCCGCCTTGCCGATGAGGCCCCGCCGGAGGGCCCGCTCGCTCGCGTCGGTGCTCGCCTCGATACCTGCTCGGAGCACAGCGTCGACCTTCGAGTCGATGCGGCTGACGAAGAAGCTGGCCACGCTGCGGACGCTGCTCACGTCGCCTCCGTCGGCCGCTCGCTCCTGGAGGCCGGCGATGTAGGCGCGGGCAACGCGCTCGTACATGGAGCGCGCGAAGAGGAGCGTCACGTTGACGTGGATGCCCTCGCGGATGAGGGTCTGGATCGCGGGGATGCCCTCCTCCGTGGCCGGGACCTTGATCATCAGGTTGGGGCGGTCCACCGCGGCCCACAGGCGTCGCGCCGCGGCCAGGGTGCCCTCGGTGTCGTGGCCGAGCTCGGGGGAGACCTCGAGGCTCACGAAGCCGTCGTCGCCGCTGGTGGCGTCGTACACGGAGCGAAGCACGTCACAGGCGGCCTGGATGTCGGCGATGGCCAGCGCCTCGTAGACCTCCTCGGCGGACGACCCCGCGAGGTCGAGCTCGGCCAGGGCCGCGTCGTAGTCGCCGCTCTTGGCGATCGCCGCCTCGAAGATCGAGGGGTTGGAGGTGACGCCCTTGACGGCGTCGTCCTCCACGAGGCGGGCGAGGTCACCGCTCTCGATCAGGCTCTTGCGGATGAAGTCGTACCAGACGCTCTGGCCGAGGCCGGCCAGGTCGAGGAGGGGGTTCTTCATGGGGTCGGGAAGGAGCTCCGAGACCAGCCTAGATCGGCTCCGGCAGCGAGCAAGAACGGCCCGGGCCTTTCGGGTTCGCGGCGCCTCCGGCCCCCCTTGCATGGGGCACCCTGCTCCCGTGGAGCGCCCGTTCGACCTCGTCCTGTTCGGCGCCACCGGGTTCACCGGTCGGCGTGCGGCCCGCCTCCTGGCCCCCCTCAAGGAGCGCTGGCGCATCGCCCTGGCCGCGCGTGATCTCGAGCGGCTCGAGCGTCTGGCCGCGCCGCTGGGTCTCGCGACCCTGGGGGCCGACGCGGGCGACGCGGAGTCCCTCGAGCGGGTCGCTGCCAGCGCGCGCGTGGTCGCGAGCTGTGCCGGACCGTTCGCGCTCCACTCGGACGCCCTGCTGGACGCCTGCGTGCGTGCGGGCACCCACTGGTGCGACCTGACCGGTGAGACGGCCTGGGTGCGCCGCGTGATCGACCGCCACCACGCGGCGTGCGTCGAGCGTGGCCTGCGCGTCGTGCCGTTCTGCGGCTTCGACTCGATCCCGGCCGACACCGCGGTCGCGCGACTCGAGGAGGAGTGCGCCGCGCGCTGGGGCGAGGAGCTCGCGGACGTCGAGGTCGCGTGGAGCCTGCGGGGCGGCCTGAACGGCGGCACCCTGGCGAGCGCCCGGGAGGTCGCCCGCTCGGGGGACTGGAAGGGCATGGCCGATCCGATGCTGCTCTGCCCCGGAGCCGAGGCCTCCCCTGAGCGCCGGCCAATCCTGGCCGACCGTCACGGTCCCTTCCGCAGCAGCCTCGACGGGCGCTGGCTGGCACCGTTCCTCATGGGGCCCGTGGACGTCCGGGTCGTGCGTCGGACGCGGCTGCTCACGGGGCGGGACCCTGCCGGCCTCACGCACCGCGAGGGGCAGGACCTCCACGGGGGCTGGCCCCTGGCGGTCGGGGGTGCGGGGCTGCTCCTCGGCGTCGGCGCGGCGCTCGTCACGCGGCCGGGCCGCGCGCTCTTCCGCGCCCTCTCCCCCGCGCCCGGCAACGGGCCCTCTGAGGCCCGCGTCGAGGAAGAGCACGAGGCGGCGGCCGGAGGCCGAGGTCCCCGTGAAGGT
>WTJQ01000179.1:0-1992 GCA_011524785.1 Planctomycetota bacterium
GTTGGAGGGGTCGATCACCCAGCGAGACGGTGACCCGTCGGACGACCACCGGATCAGCACAACTCGACTCGTGCTGCGCGATGGACTGGACCTCTCGGTCCTGGGGAGTGCGCTCCTCGGCGCGGCGATCCTGCTGGGACACTCCACCGGCTCCGGAGCGTTGACCATCGGAGGGCTTGGCCTCGCCCTGGGTGCGATCGCCCTGGATGGATGGCTGCCTGGGGCGGGCTTGGCCGGACCTGCAAGGTTCGAAGTCTCGGTGCCCGTCCTCGTGGTCCTTGCGGGCGCGGCATTCGTCCAGGGGATCCTCTACGCCTCCGTCCCCGTTGGGCCCGCGGCCGTTGTGGCGGGCTCCGTGGGGTTGCTCGCGATCCGGCCCGGTCGGGGGCCTCAACGGGCCCTCCGGAGCCTTCTCGCGGCTGGCCTGGTCGCGGGGGCGGTGACCTGGGGCTGGCCGCCGCCCGATCCCTATGCCGCGGGCTGGTGATTCCGGCCTCGGGCCTCTGGGTCGACGAGCTCTCCACCTCGGCGAATCTCGCGCTGCCTGTGCAACTTCGGCGTTGGCAGAGGAGAACAGTCGGTTCCGGCGCATGTATCGTGCGGCCCCCTGCTGCTGAGGCGTTCCTCCACCTCAGCGCTCTCGGTCCTTCGAGAGCCCTTCCACGCCATGTTGAAGCCCCTCGCCCTGTTCGCGCCCGTGCTGCTCGGGTCGCTCCTTGCCTGTGCTGCCCCCGTGCCGGTCGTCACGGATCCCCTCGAGGGGGTGGACCCGGTGTGGTCGAACCCCGAGGCCGCGGAGGGTTTCGCTCTCCTCGCGGAGCTGCGGTCTCCAGAGCTCGACGACCTCCTGGCGGAGGCCCTCGGAGGGGGCAGTCCCGATCTGCGTGCCGCCAGTGCGCGTATGGAGGCCGCGGCGGCCCTGGCAGGCGCCGCTCAGGGCGCTCTGTGGCCGACGCTGGGGTTCGACCTCCAGAACTCGCGCAGCACCCGCAACCTGCGCACGTTCGGCATCGCCATCCCCCCTGGAGTCGATCCCATCACCACCGTGAGCTCCGTGAGCGGCGCCTTCGCCGCATCCTGGGAGCTCGATGCGTGGGGCCGGATCCGGGAGACCGTGGAGGCCGCGGAGCAGGACCTGGCCGTGGGCTATTGGGACCTGGAAGCGGCTCGAGTCTCCTTGGCCGGGCAGCTGGTGCGAGGCTGGTTCGCTCTGGGCGAGGCGCGTGCCCAGCGGGACCTCGCGGAGCGCACGCTCGCCAGCTGGCGCCGGAGCGAGGAGCAGCTGCGGCAGCGTTTCGAAGCCGGGGTTGGGCGCGCGCTCGACCTCCACCTCCTGAGAACCAGCGTGGCGACCGCCGAGGCGGGCCTTGAGGCAGCTCGAGAGGCCGAGCAGCTCGCCCTCCGGGCCCTGGAGGCGCTAGCGGGACGCGTTGCCGAGGGCAGCCTCGAGGCCGGAGCGGTCCTGCTGGCGGACGTGCCAGCCGCCCCCTCCTCGATCGATGCGACGTCACTGGGCCTTCGTCCGGATCTCAGAGCCGCCGAGAGCCGGACCGCGGCCGAACTGGCGCGGTCCTCCGTGGCGCGTGCCGACCTCTGGCCCCGCATCTCCTTCACGGCCACCACGGGCTGGACGGGGACGGAGGCGGAGCACGTCGGGGATCCCGACTTCTCCGTGTGGTCCTTCGTCGGCGGGATCACGGCGCCGCTCTTCCAGGGCGGGGCGCTCCGCGCGCGGATCCAGGCCGCGGACTCCACCGTGCGCGCGACGCTCGCTGCGTGGGAGGGGCTCGTGATTCGCGCCTGTGCGGAGGTCGAGCGGGCGCGCATCCAGATGGGGGCCAGCGACCTGCGCTTCGAGGCCCTCGTGCGGGCGGCCGAGGAGGCGAGGGCGGCTGAGGCTCTGGCCACGGAGCAGTACGAGGCGGGGCTCGTCGGGATCATCGAGGTCCTCGAGGCTCAGAGGCGGCAGCTCTCAGTCGAGTCGGAGGTCCT
>WTJQ01000179.1:2092-6442 GCA_011524785.1 Planctomycetota bacterium
CCGCCCCTCGTCGAGACCACCGTGCCCGTGGCGGCTCCCTTCGTGCCCGTCCTTCGCGGGACCGGAGAGGTCCGGCCCCGGCGGATGGCCTCCGTCGTGCCTCAGGTGAGCGGCGTCGTGCTCTGGGTGTCCCCGCGTCTCGTGCGAGGCGGCCTGATTCGTGAGGGCGAGCCCCTCCTACGGATCGACGGGGCCGACCTCGAGCTGGAGCGCCGGCGCCTGGAGGCAGAGGTCGAGAGGGCCCGTGCCCGGGTCGCCGAGGAGGAGGCTCTGGCCTCCCAGGCGCGTCGGGAGCAGGAGCTGCTTGGCGTGGAGACGCCTGGGCCGCTCGCACTGCGCGTGCCTCAGCTGGCGGCCGCGACCGCGGCCGTGCAGAGCGCCGAGGCCGCGGTCGACCGGGTCCTTGCGGACCTCGGGCGGCTGGAGCTGGTGGCTCCCTTCGACGGGGCCGTGGAGAGCCTCGACGTGGGCCTGGGGCAGCTGGTGCAGCGCGGCAATCGCCTGGCCGAGCTCTCGTCCACGGACGTGGCGGAGATCGTGGTGCCGCTGCGGGACGCCGACCTGCGGCACCTCCCGTTCTCCCTCGGCGCGGGGCTCGAGCCCGCGAACGAGATCCCTTGCACGGTCGAGGTGGAGCTCGCCGGGCAGCGCGCGACCCTGGAGGCCAGGGTCGATCGGCTCGAGGGGAGCCTGGACTCCAGGACGCGGATGGCGCGGGTGGTGCTCCAGGTCGAGGACCCGTACGGCCTGAGTACGGAGCGGGTGATCCCTCTCTTCAACGGCAGCCACGTGGGAGCGCGGATCCCCGGGCTCCCGATCCCCGGAGCCCTCGTGGTCCCGCGAGAGGCGCTCATGCCGGGCGACGTCCTGTGGGTCGCCGCGGAGGAGGGCCGCCTCCAGCGCCTGAAGGTCGAGGTCGCCTGGCGCGACCGGGAGTCCGTCGTGATCTCGGGCGGCCTCGAGCCCGGCTCACGGGTCGTGGTCAGCCCGCTCGCCAACCCCATCCCTGGGATGAGCGTCCGGCTGCTGCCCTCCTCCGTGGAGGTGCGCTAGTGGCCGTGGACGGGCACGGAGGCCAGGACGCGACCGGGCCGCTGGCGGAGGACGAGGCCAAGGGGGTGATCGCCTGGTTCGTGAGGAACCGGGTGGCGGCCAACATCCTCATGGTGCTGCTCTGTGCGGGCGGCGCCTTGGCGGTCGGTGGGCTGAAGGTCGAGGTCTTCCCCGAGTTCTCGGCGGAGATCATCCAGGTGGGGGTCGTCTACCCCGGCGCGGCCCCTGAGGAGGTCGAGGAGGGCATCTGCCGCCGCATCGAGGAGGAGCTCGAGGGGCTTCCCGGGCTGAAGAAGCTCACGAGCTCCGCGGCCGAAGGGGCAGGCGCCGTGACGATCGAGCTGGAGCAGGGAGAGGACCTGCAGCGGGTCCTCGCGGAGGTGAAGACCCGGGTCGACGCGATCACCTCCCTCCCCGAGGACGCGGAGCGTCCCGTCATTCAGGAGCTGTGGCCACGGAGCCAGGTCATCAACGTGGCCGTCAGCGGTCACGTTGGCGAGCGCGCCTTGCGCGGCGTGGCCGAGGTGGTCCGGGACGAGCTGCTCGCGCAGGAGGGCATCACCCAGGTCGACCTTGCGGCAGTGCGCCCGTTCGAGGTCTCGATCGAGGTCAGCGAGCTGGCCCTGCAGCGCTACGGCCTCACCCTCGACGACGTGGCGACCGCCGTGCGTCAGAGCTCCCTGGACGTTCCCGGCGGTGCGATCCGCGCCGTTGGCGGTGAGGTCCTGCTGCGGGCCAAGGGGCAGGCCTATCGCGGTGTGGACTTCGCGGGGCTCGTCCTGCGGACGCTTCCCGATGGCAGCCGGATCGTCCTCGGGGACGTCGCCGAGGTCGTGGATGGCTTCGCCGACATCGACCTCGAGGCTCGCTTCGATGGGGTCCCGACGGCTCTGCTTCAGGTGTTCCGAGTGGGGGATCAGAGCGCCCTGGCCATCGCGGCGACCGTGAAGGAGTTCTGTCAGGACCTGTCTGCCTCCGGTCGGCTCCCGGAGGGCGTGGCCATCACGCCCTGGCGTGATGAGGCGCGCTACCTGCGGGGTCGCCTGGACACCCTGCTGCGGAACGGGTGGCAGGGCCTGCTGGCCGTGTTCGTCGTCCTGACCCTGTTCCTGCGGACGCGGGTGGCCTGGTGGGTCTCCCTCGGCATCCCGATCTCGTTCCTCGGCACCGTGGCGCTCATGCCCGTGCTGGGCGTGTCGATCAACGTGCTGAGCCTCTTCGCGTTCATCGTGGTGCTGGGCATCGTGGTCGACGACGCGATCGTCGTCGGGGAGAGCGTCTATCGCAGGATCGCGGCAGGCGAAGGCCGGGAGCAGGCCGCCGTGCGGGGGACCCGGGAGGTCGCCCTCCCCGTGGTCTTCGCCGTTCTCACCAGCGTCGCGGCGTTCTGGCCCCTCGCCAGCCTGCCCGGGACGACGGGGAAGATCTGGCGGGTCATCCCTGCGGTCGTGGTCCCCACGCTGCTCTGGTCGCTGGTGGAGAGCCAGTGGATCCTGCCCGCCCACCTGGTCCACGTGAAGCCATACGCCCGCAAGGGCGGCATCCTCGGGCCGTGGCGGGCGTTCCAGGGCCTGTTCGCCCGCGGACTCGAGGGGTTCGTCGCGCGCGTCTATCGCCCGCTGGCCCACCTCGCTCTGCGGTGGCGCTACGTCACCGTTGCGCTCGCGGTCGCGTCCGTCCTCCTGACCGCTGGCCTCATTCGCGGTGGTGCCCTGGGCTTCCGGTTCTTCCCCAAGCTCCCGGCCGACGACGTGGCCTGCGCGATCACCATGCCTCTTGGGACGCCCCGCGCCGTGACTGCTGCCGCTGTTGCTCGTGCCGAGGCCGTGGCGCTGGAGATCGCCTTCGAGGCTGGAGAGGGCGTGGTGGCGCACGTGATGGCCACCGTGGGCTCGCAGCCCTACCGCAATACCCAGTCCCGCAACCCGCAGCGGCGGCGCAACGCCACGCAGTCCGGTCACCTGGGCGAGGTGCACGTCGCGCTCGTGCCGGCCGAGGAGCGGCCCACCGAGTGGGGCAGTGAGCGCTTCGCGCAGCTGTGGAGGGAGCGCGTGGGGCCGGTCGCGGGCGCCGAGGAGCTGAGCTTCAGCGCGGAGATGATGAGCGCGGGCAAGCCCATCGACGTCCAGCTGGCCCACCCCGATCTCGAGGTCCTGCGTGCCGCGGCGACGGACGTCCGGGAGGCTCTGGAGGCCTACGAGGGCGTGGTGGACCTGAGCGACTCCTTCCGAGGCGGCAAGCGTGAGGTCCAGCTCGCCATGCGGCCCGAGGGGGAGACCCTTGGTCTTCGCCAGGCGGCTCTCGGTCGCCAGGTGCGGCAGGCGTTCTTCGGCGAGGAGGCGCAGCGGGTCCAGCGGGGCCGGGAGGAGGTCAAGGTCATGGTGCGCTATCCCCGCGAGGATCGGCGGACGCTCCAGAGCCTCGAGCGACTCTTCGTCCGAACGCCCGAGGGAGCCGAGGTTCCTCTCGAGGCCGTGGCGAGCCTCCAGGAAGGGCGGGGCTTCTCGACCATCCAGCGCACCGACAGGCGGCGGACGGTCCACGTGACCTCGGACGTCGACCCGGCCATCGGCTCCCCTGGCGACATCCTGACCGACCTGGCGAGCAGCGCCATGCCGGGGATCGCGGCGCGGTACCCGGGGCTGGAGTGGTCCTTCGAGGGGGAGCGCCAGGAGCAGCAGGACACGCTCGGCGGCCTGCTGCGCGGCGCGCTCGTAGCCCTGTTCGCGATCTACGGACTGATGGCGATCCCGTTCCGCAGCTACCTGCAGCCCTTCGTGGTGATGACCGCCATCCCGTTCGGCGTGGTCGGCGCGTTCCTGGGGCACATGATCGTGGGGCTGGATGCGAACATGCTGAGCATGTTCGGGATGGTCGCACTGGCCGGCGTGGTCGTGAACGACAACCTCGTCCTCGTCGATGCGGTCAACGGCAGGAGGCGGGCCGATCCCGGGGGCTCCCTGCTGGAGCAGGTGGTCGATGCGGGGGCGACGCGCTTCCGACCCATCCTGCTCACCTCCCTGACCACCTTCGCAGGCCTGACGCCGCTGATGCTGGAGACGAGCCTGCAGGCGCGCTTCCTGATCCCGATGGGGGTGTCGCTGGCCTACGGCGTGGCCTTCTCCACGGCCGTGTCCCTGCTGCTCGTGCCGAGCCTCTACCTGGTCCTCGAGGACCTCGTTCGCGTGGGGCGGTGGCTGACCGGAAGGAGTCCGGGCGACCCCGAGGGGCGGCTCGAGGCGCCCTCAGGGGCCTGAAAGCTCGGAATCCCCCTCCCCGTGCCCCGCGGCCGCGGAT
>WTJQ01000333.1 GCA_011524785.1 Planctomycetota bacterium
CCCCTCCCTGGCCGAGCAGCTGCTGGAAGGCCGTCACTCCCCCTCTCCCCCCTTCGCGGGAGCGGCGCTCCACCTCGGGTGATCCGGCGCCTCCGGAGCGAGCAGGGCACGCAGCGCCATGGCGGTGCCGTACGACCGGGTGCGCGGGAAGACGCGATCGTTCCACCCCCCGGCCTCCTCACGGGTCCGGACGAGCCTCTCGAGCAGCTGCTCACGGAGCGCGGGGCGCTCGGCCTCGGGCAGGCCCTCGATCGCGAGGGCCGCGTAGCCGTGGCCGAAGAAGAAGTAGTAGGGCGCGATGCCATAGGGCCCCTCGTGGGTGCCCTGCTGGCTCTTCCGTGCGAGCAGGTCCTCCCAGCCCAGGAAGAAGCCGTCGACCGCGACGCGCAGGCGCTCGACCGAGGAGCGCCCTCCCAGCAGCAGGGCGAGCTCCGCCACGGCGGCGCGCGCCGAGGAGCCGTTCATGGCCTCGTTGTGCCCCTTCTGGCCGGGACGGACGCTGTAGGACCAGGCGCCCGTATCCTCCCGACGCCCGCGCTCGAGCGCGTCGAGGGCGCGGACGACCATCGGCTCGTCCACGGCGAAGCCCTGGGCCACGGCGCGGTAGAGGACGAGGAGGGTCGCACCCGTCTGGAACGGGCTCGCGGTCGCACCGCTCGCGTAGTTCCAGCCGCCCCCCTTGCCCTCTCCGGCGACGAGCGCCTCCAGCAGGCCAGGGACCGCCGCGCGTGCGGCGACGCCCAGCTCGGCATCGGCACCGCCCTCCTCGAGGAGCCGCAGGAGCAGGGAGAGGGCGTAGGTGTGCCCCCATCCGCGGACGTCGTAGGAGCGATGGTCGGGACTCCGCCGCTCACGGCCCTGCCGATCGACGAACGAGGCCAGCGTCGGGTCCTCGGCCAGGGCCTCCAGCACGAAGCGCGTGGCGCGCGCGATCTGCTCGCGCCTCGCCGCATCGAGGCCGGGTGCGAGGAGGAGGGCCTCCGCGGCGATGGAGGTCCCTCCGACTCGGTACCCCCCCGGGATCCGTCCGTCCGGACGCACGCGGTAGACCCCCTCGTAGGGCCACTCACGGCCCGTGGTCCCCGCCTCCGCCGTCAGGGCGGCGAGCCGTTCACGCTCCTCGGCCTGCCAGGGAGCGAGGCGGTCGGGCCTGAGCCGACCCACGGGAGAATCGGGCTCGTACTGCTCCGAGGAGCCGAGCAGGATGCGCACCGCTTCGGCGGTGAGGTCCGCCCGGGTCGGCTCCTCCTCGATGCCGGGACGCGCGGCGACGGTCGGCTGGCTGAAGGAGAGAGGCGCGACGGCCAGCAGGAGGGGGAGCGACAACATGGCTGCAGGGTAGGGCCTGAACAGGACCTGGGCGAGGGTGCCGCAATCGCGCCGTGCCGCGGGGACACCGCATGCACGTGCGCGCGAAGAGCGGCCTGGAACGCAGCGCGCCCCGCGGATGCGGGGCGCGCCGGATGGGGTGGAGCCAGAGATCGGATTCGAACCGACGACCCTCGCTTTACGAAAGCGATGCTCTACCACTGAGCTACTCTGGCATGCGACCGGAGCGCGAGCGTGCGCGCTCCGGCCCTGCGAGATCAGGCCGTCACTCGGCGGAGCCGCCGGTGAGCAGGGCGCCCATGACGCCCGTGCGGGCGGCGCGGTCGGCACCGCACATCCCGATGGCGCGGGCAGCCGCGCCGCGAACCGCGGCGCTGTTGCCAGCGTCGCCGGCCGCGGAGGCCAGGGCACCCATGGCGGCGTCGACCGCGCCCGAGCGGGCGGCGATCCCACCGATGGCGTGGGCGGCAGCGACGCGAGCGTCGTCCGAGCGGCCCGAGTCAGCGAGGACGGCCATCAGGGCCTCCCCGTTCTCCCAGCTCCCGCAGCGCATCAGGGCCCCCATGGCGGGGACCGTCACCGCGTCGGCGCGGAACGCCAGGGTCGAGGCAAGGCTGCCAGCAGCGGCCGAGCAGTCCGTGTTGCCGGCGCCTGCCAGGGCCATGAGGGCCGCGGCGGCGCGAGCGCCGAGGGCGTCGGCCTGAGCACGGTCACCGTCGAGAGCGGCGTTCATGGCCTCCTCGAGGGCCGAGAGGTCGGCCGCGTCGCTGATGACGCCCGCGACGCGGTCGCTCATGGCGTCGGCGAAGTCCTCGTCACCGCTGACGAGGAACACCGGGACGTCAGCGAGGTGGTCCTGGCGCGCGATGTCGGCGAGCACCTGGTCGGTGGTCAGCCCGTTCACGCGGTCGCCCACGAGGATCATGTCCACCACCGGCATGCGGCGCACGAGGACGATGCCCTCGATCCCCGAGGAGCGGTGGTCGACCATCACGCCCTGGGCGGTCAGGCCCGAGAGAACGGTCCCAGCGCGCTCGGCGTTGCCGTCGACGATCGCGGCGACCCGGAGGACATCGCGTCCGGCGGCCTCGGCGAGGGCCGCGACGGTGGCCGAGCCGGCATCGCTGCCGGTCGAGCCCGCGATGGCAGCGAGGGCCAGAGCGGCCTCACCCCGGAGCGTCGCGTCGCCGGAGGCGAGCGCAGCGCCGAGACCCGCCGTGGGGGCGGTCGCACAGATGCCGAGGGCCTTGCAGAGCTCACCGCCCGTCGCAGCGTCGTCGGTGGCGACCGCCATCGAGAGGGCGAGGTCGGTGGCATCGGTGCCAGCGCTCGCGAGGACCAGCGAGGCGGTGCCCGCGGTCTCGGCGATGGCGTCGTCACCGGTCATGCCGGCCTTGGCGACGATCGAGGCGCAGGAGCGGGTGACGCCGGCCTGCGCGTTGAGGTCGTCGGCCGCGACGCCGAGGGCGGTGGTGTAGGCCCACAGCGCCATGTGGTCGCTGTAGATCGCGGTCGGGACGCTGGTGCTGACGACGCCGCCGTCCCAGCTCCAGACCGCGTTCTGGTCCTCGAAGGGGCGGATCGCCTGGGTGCTGCGCTGGTGGAAGGCCTCCCCCATGGAGAGCAGCGCGGAGACCGCGTTGCCTCCGGAGCCGCAGGCCGCGGCCGCGTCCTTGGCGGCCTTGATCACCATGTTCTCTCCGTCGAGCGCCGCGGTGGCCTCGAGCGCGCCGGCCGTGCGAGCGTCGCCGATGCGACCCAGGCAGATGGCGGCGTTGCGGCGAAGGTACGCGCTGTCGCTGCCCAGGGCTGCGACCAGCGGCCAGATGACGTCGCCACCCAGCTCGATGAGAGCGGCCATGGCCACGACGCGGCGATCCTCGTTGCCCTCGTCACCCAGGTAGGGAACGAGTGCGGTCGCGCTGTAGGGACCGTGCTCGGCCGCGAGCTGGGTCACGATCTGGCGGCGACGCAGGGCGTCGGCCTCGCCGATGAGCTCGTCGACGAGCCCGCGCACGGCGTCGGCGTCGTCGCGATGGGCCGTCCGACCCAGGCGAGCGCGCGAGAGCATGCGCTCGGCAACGAGGCGCCACTCCCCACCCTCGACGATGAGGTCGAGGAAGACCTGGTGGTCGGCCTCCTTCCAGAGCTCGTAGGCGGCCTCGTCGCTCGGGTCGGCAGCGAGGATCGCCTGGAACTTGGCGAGGGCCTCGTCCTTGCGGCCACGGGAGAGGAGGTCGACGCCCTCGTTGTAGAGCTCACCCAGGTCCTGGGCGAAGGAGGGGGCGGCGAGGGCTGCCAGGGCGAGGCACAGGCCCATGGTCCGGCGCGACTGGGTCATGATCGATCGGGTCCTCGGAGGAGGAGGGTCGTTGGGGGGGACACGCCGGTGACGGCGCTGGGGAGTGGCCACCGGGACTGCACGAGTGTGCAGCGGCTCCGGGCGGCCTCAGGGGGATGGCGAATGATAGCGGGGGCCCATCGGGGGTCAAGGAGCGGAGCCGAGGCGCGCGCCCCCCGGGCTGGAGCCTCAGCGGGTCAAGCCCCCGCGGGGCCAGGGGTCAGGGTGCCCAGGACCCGCCCGGGGGTCGCGCCCGTCACCTCGGGTCGCGTGACTCCCTCGCCAGCGATGGCCCGCGCCCCCAGGACGGCGAAGACGAGGGCCTCGCGTGCGTCCGGATCGACCCCGAGCTCGCCCGAACTCCGTACCGGGACCCCGGCGGCGCGGCCCAGGGCGGCCATCAGGCCAGGGTGGTGGACCCCCCCACCGGCCACCAGCACCTCCCTGGGGGGCTCCGGGAGACGCTCGAGACCACCCTGCACGTGTCGGGCGACGGCCTCGACCGCCGACGCGAGGAGGTCGGCGGTGGGCACCTGGCTCAGATCACGGTCGAGCGCGGCGAGCCACGCGGGGCCGAAGGCATCTCGGCCCGTACTGCATGGCGGTGCGGTGCCGATGAACGGGTGCTCGAGGAGACGGTCGACGACGAGCTCCTGGACGGCCCCTTCGGATGCGGTCCGCCCGTCCCGATCGAGGGGCTGACCGAGCCGCAGCCGCGCCAGCCCGTCCAGGAGGGCGCCCGCTGGCCCCGTGTCGAACGCGAGCGCGTCGCCGGGCGCCCCTGGCCCAGCCCCCAGCCAGGTCAGGTTGGCGATCCCCCCCAGGTTCAGGACGCAGAGGGGCCGAGGCTGGGAGACGAAGACGATCGGATCGGCGTAGGCGGACACCGGGGCCCCCTCCCCCCCCGCCGCGAGGTCGGCCGCGCGGAAGTCGGCGACCACCGGACACCCCGCGACCGTGGCGATGCGGCTCGGGTCGCCGAGCTGCAGCGTGGCTGGACCCGTGGGTTCCACGCCGTCGTGGTGCCAGACGGTCTGCCCGTGGCTCGCCACCAGGGACGGCACCCAGGAGGCTGCCTGCGCCACGTCGCGCACGGCCGCCCCGAAGGCGAGGCCCAGGTCCCGGTGCAGGAGGGCGACCCCGCGGAGCCCCAGGTCCGCTCCCTCCCCCTGGAGCAGGGCGTGCAGACGCTCGCCCAGGTCCCGCTCGAACGGCACCGTGTCGAAGCCGTCGAGGACGGGCGGCTCCCACCCCGCCGGACCCCGGCGCAGGCGCACCAGCCCCACGTCGATCCCATCCGCACTGGTGCCTGAGAGAACGCCCGCAACCCGCAGGCCCCCGGGGGAGCGGAGCTCGCGGCGCAGGGCTTCCCAGGGCATGCCGCTGGTCTACCACCCTCGGCTGCGGAACGCGAACCCGGGGGCGAAGCGGCTCTCCCGGCCCCTAGCATGGGCGCCATGGCCAGCTCCGAGCCCAACCCGCGCCCGGCCGATCGCCGCCGCACGATCCTCGTCGCCGACGACGACGCGGACGTCCGCCTCGCCCTCGAGATGCTGCTCGGGTACGAGGGCTTCGAGGTCTGGACCGCCCGCGACGGCGCCGAGGCTTGGGCCCGCCTGGAGCGCAGCGTCGCGGACGGCACGCCTCCCGCCCTGCTGCTCTCGGACCTCAAGATGCCAGGCCTGGACGGGATGGAGCTGCTGGAGCGCGTCGCCACCCTCGAGTCACCGCCCCCGGTCATCGTGGTGAGCGGTCACGGGGACGTGGAGACCGCCGTGGGCGCCATGCAGCGCGGCGCGGCCAACTTCCTGGAGAAGCCGCTCGACGACAACCGCCTCCGCGCGACCATCCGCGCCACCCTCCGGGAGGGCGAGCTCTCCCAGGAGAACCGTCAGCTGCGCGCGCGCCTCGTCGCCGGGCACGAGCTCGTCGGGGACGGCCCGGCCATGACCGAGCTGCGCTCCCAGGTCGCGACGATCGCGCGCAGCGACGCCTCGGTCCTGATCACGGGGGAGAACGGAGTCGGCAAGGAGGTCGTGGCCCGCAACCTCCACGCCGCCAGCGGGCGTGCCGGAGGGCCGTTCGTCACGGTCAACTGCGCCGCGATCCCCGCGGAGCTGATCGAGTCGGAGCTCTTCGGACACGAGAAGGGCTCGTTCACCGGTGCCCACGAGCGCCGGATCGGGCACTTCGAGGCGGCCTCGGGCGGAACGCTGTTCCTGGACGAGATCGGCGACATGCCTCTCGCGGCGCAGGCGAAGGTGCTGCGCGCCCTGGAGACCCGTGAGATCACCCGCGTGGGCGACAGCGGGACGGTCCCCGTCGACATCCGGGTGCTGGCGGCCACCAACGCGGACCTGGACGAGGCCGTCCAGGAGGGACGCTTCCGCATGGACCTCTTCTACCGCCTCAACGTCGTGCCGATCCGCGTGCCCGCCCTGCGCGAGCGGCGCGAGGACGTGGGCGCCCTCGCGACCCACCTCCTGGGCCGCCAGGCCGAGCGCTCGGGCACCGCCCACCTGAGCCTGTCGAGCGAGGCCCTGTCCCTGCTGGAGCGGCACGACTACCCGGGCAACGTCCGCCAGCTCCGGAACCTCCTGGAGGGAGCGGCGATCTTCGCGGAGGGCAGCGTGATCGAGGCGGCTGCAGTGGAGCGGATGCTCGCGAACGGTCCCGGTCTGGCGGGGGGCGCTCCAGGAGCGGGGCGCGGAGGCGCCGACGACCCCTTCGAGGCGCCGACCTTCGAGGAGTTCAAGGCGCGCGCGGAGGCGGCGTTCCTGAAGATGCGGCTCGAGCGGAACGACGGGAACATCAAG
>WTJQ01000163.1 GCA_011524785.1 Planctomycetota bacterium
CGGGCAGCGGGCCGCGGCGCGGCACCTCGAGGGGCTGGCGCGCCACCGGGATGGAGACGTCGACGGAGCCGAGGCCGCCTGGCAGGCGGCTCGTGGACTCTCCTCGGGGCCGGCCGCGCTCGCCGCGTGCGACGCGCTGGCGGCCGTGGACCTCGCCGCTGCGGAGGAGCTGTTCCAGCAGATCCCCGAGGTCCAGGGCGTCACTCAGAACGCGCTCGCTCCGAACTTCCGCAGCAGCTCGAACGAGACGCAGGAGGACCCGCTCCCTCCGGCACGCGCCAAGTACCTCGAGGCGCGCGCCCACCTCGTCGACCGCCTGCGTGCGGACTGGCGCGACGCGGACGCGCGTGCCAACGCCGAGCTGGTGCAGCGGCGCCTGCGGCGGCTGGACGAGATCGAGCAGGAGCGTCGGCAGGAGGAGGGACAGGAGCGCTCCGACGAGGACTCCAGCGAGAACGAGTCCTCCGACTCCAGCGACAGCAGCGACCAGGGCAGCGAGACCTCCGACGAGCAGGAGCAGCAGGACCAGGAGCCCGAGGACTCCCAGGACCAGGACTCGGAGGGAGAGGGCGACTCGCAGGACGGCGAGGAGGAGCCCCAGGACGAGCAGGAGGAGGCCGAGGGCGGGGACGAGGGCGAGGAGGACGCCGAGCCTCAGGAGCGCCTGCTCACCAAGGAGGAGCAGCAGCGCCTGCTGGACCAGCTGCGCCGCCACAACCTCAAGGGACAGGAGCTGCGGGAGCAGCTGGCGCGCCTCCGGGCGCGGGGGACGGACAAGGACTGGTGATGATCGCGATCCAACACGGCGCACGCGCGCTGCTCCTCGCCGTGGCCGGCCTGCTGCTGGCCGCGAGCACTCCTGCCGCCGCGCCGCAGCGGCCGGTGCGGGCCAGCGCCACCCTCTCGACCGGCGTGCTGAAGTACGGAGCCACGGCGACCCTGACCGTCGAGGTCGAGGACCAGCCCGACGCCAAGCTGCTGCCTGCGAGCGCGCTGGACGGCCTGCGGATCTCCGCCCCTGGCCAGCCCATGGTCTCGAGCTTCCAGTCGTTCATCGGCGGACGGCGTCTCGCCAAGACCACCCTCAAGTGGAGCCTCGTGGTGGAGCCCGAGCGGGAGGGTTCGTTCGAGCTGCCGCCCCTGATCGTCGAGGCCGGGGGCCGACGCGTCGAGGTCCCCGTGCAGCCGGCCACCCTCAAGGTCGTGCGCGACATCCAGGGGGCGGACCTGGGCTTCCTCGAGGTCCAGGGAGTCCCGAGCCGCGTGTACGAGGGGCAGCCCTTCACCGTCGACCTGCGCGCCGGCTGGGACGGCAAGCTCCAGGTCGCTACGGCGGGACTCCTGCTCCCCTGGTGGGGCCGCCTCTCGGGCGTGCTCGACCTCACGCCCGAGGACGCCGGCGCGGGGCGCAAGGTCGTGCAGCTCGGCCTCAACCGCACCGGGCGCATCGAGATGTTCACGGGGGAGGAGGAGCGCAACGGCACGCCCTTCGTGACCGTGCAGAACACGCGGCGCATGATGGCCACCCGCCCCGGCACGCTGGAGTTCCCCGAGAGCGTGTTCGAGTTCGGCGAGCTCGTGGGGAACGCCGGTCCGTTCGGCCAGCGGCGGACCCGGGACTTCTACGCCGTGCTCCCGCGCTTCGACGTGGAGGTCCTGCGCGTGCCCGAGGAGGGACGGCCCTTCGAGTGGGGCGGCGCCGTCGGCTCGGTCGTCGCCGAGCGCACCGTCGAGGGACGCGACGTCGATCAGGGGGGCTCGCTCGAGTTCGCCGTGCGCTGGACGGGGGACGCGAACCTCGAGTTCTTCGACCTGCCCGACCTCGCGCGACTGGACGCCTTCCGAGGCTTCCGCGTCCTGGGAGTGGAGGACACCCCTGGCGTCGACGAGCGTCGCGCCGTCTGGGAGCTCGTGCCGCTCGACGCCACCCTCACGGAGATCCCGGCCCTGCCCCTGTCGGTCTTCGATCCCGAGCTGGAGGACTACACCACCGTCGCGACCGAGCCGGTGCCGATCCGCGTGCGGGCGGTCGAGGGCGGGCTCGACCCGGCGCTCGGCGGTCCGACCCTCGACGGTCCCGACCTGACGGGGATCGATCCCCGGCCGCGGCCGATGCAGGAGCCGCAAGAGGGCCCAGGCGGAGGTGCGCTGCTCGGCGGTTATGCCCTCGTGGGCCTCGGGTGGCTCGTGGGACGGACGCGCCTGCGCCGGCTCGGCGACCCGGATGCGCCCGAGGCCCGTCGGCGTCGGCGCGCCCCGCGCGCCCTGGCCCGCGACCTGGCGGCTGCCCGCACCGCGAGCGAGCAGCGCAGCGCGCTCGCGACCTACCTCGGAGCGCGCTCGGGTGAGACCGCGCACGCCTGGATCGGGAGGCCGCGAGCGGAGTTCCGGGACCGGGCGGGTGACCATCTCGCTCCCGAGGCCGCGGAGGCCCTGGCGTCCCAGCTCCAGGCGCTCGACGTGGCGGTCCATGCGCAGGACGACGCGGCCGTCGATCCGGCTCCCCTGCAGGCCCTCGCAGCGCGCCTGCGCAAGGAGGGGCTGTGATGGAGCGCTCGGTCCGCATCAGCAGGCTCCTCGCAGCCACGGTCGTGGCGCTGGCCTCCCTGCTCAGCGCTCCCGCGGCGCTCGCGCAGGGGGCGGAGGCGTTCGACGAGGCCAGCGGCCTCTATCGAGCGGGGGAGTGGGCCAGCGCCGAGACGCTCTGGCTGGAGGCGCTCGCCGAGGCTCCCGGCCCCGACGAGCGGGCGCGCCTGTGCGGCAACCTCGCGGCGACCGCGGCGCGGCAGGGCGATCCGCACAGCGCGGTGGCCTGGTACACGGCGGCGCTCCGCCTGCGCCCGCGCGACGGTGCCTTCCTGCGCGACCTCGAGCTCGTGCGAGCGCAGGCAGGGCTGGAGCCCCACGACGACGGCAGCCTGTCCGCGGCGCTGAGCTCCTGGGCTCGCGACTGGACCGCCTCCGAGGCGCGCTGGCTGGCCGCCGTGGGACTCGGCGCCCTCGCGCTCGGCGCTCTCGCGGAGGCCCTGCGCGGCGGGCGCAACGGCCGGACGGCCCTCTTCGCCGCCCTGCTGCTGCAGCCGATCCTGCTCGCTCCAGTGACCCGGCAGGCCCTCGCGCCGGAGGATGCTCCCTGGATGGTCGTCCAGTCCGGCGGCGTGCTGGCCCGGGCCGAGCCTCGGCCCGATGCCTCGCGCCAGGCGCACTTCGCGGCCGGGGACGAGCTCGCCGTCGTGGATCGCTGGCCGGGGTGGCTCATGGTCGAGGGCCCCGAGGGTGTCGGGGTGTGGGTGCCCGAGGGCGCGCTCTTCGCCCTCGATCGCTAGCCGTCCTTGCCCGGGCGCGAACGAATCGGGATGCTCGGCGACGTGCGTCGGCACGCTCCGCTCCTGTTCCTCGCGCTCCTCGCGTGCGGCCCGGGTCCCCAGACCAGGGACCCGCGGGGCGTGCTGCTCGTGACCGTCGAGCGTCTGCGAGCCGATCGCATGCCGGAGCGCGGCGGGCCGTCCGAGCTCCTGGCCCCCCTCGCGACCCTCGGTGGCACGGCGCTGACCAACCTCTGGTCCGAGGACACCGACACGCGCCTGGCGCATGCGGCCCTGCTGATGGGGAGCCCCGCGCGCCTCGCTCGGCAGGGCTCCCCGCGCGGTGGGGACGGAGGCGCCGTGCGCGCGGGCCTGCCGCTCGAGGGCTCCCCCGACGACCCGCGCATCTCACCCTCCCTGCCGGAGGCGTTCCTCGCCCGCGGCTGGGCGACCGCGGCCTTCCTCGGCTCCTCCTCCCTCGACTCGCTCAAGGGGATCGAGCGTGGCTTCCACGACCTCGTCCCGGCGGGAGGCCCCGGCGGCTCGCGGGACGCGCTCACGGTCGAGCGGTTCGGCGCCTGGCTCGACGCCCTCCCGCCCGATCAGGACTGGTTCGCCTGGGTGCACCTCACGGACCTCGAGGAGTTGCCCCTGCGGGGCGCACTCTCCGAGGGGATCGTCGACGCCGCGGCGGGCGCCTCGGACGCCGCTCCGCTCCCGGGCGCCATGGACCTGCGCTCCTTCCACGGTCTCCCCGCACCCGTCGTGGGCGGGGCCGCTCTGAGCGCGGCGGACCTGCACGATCGCTACGACGTGGGCGTCGCTGCAGAGGCGCGCGTCGCCGGTGCGTGCGTCCAGCGCGCGCGCCGCGCGAGCGTCGGCCCGATCGTCGCCGCCGTCGTGGGGGCCACTGGGCTCTCCCTCGGCGAGCGGGGCGGCTACCTGCGACGCTCGGGTCTCGCGCCCGAGGACTTCGCCGTGGCGGGCCGCCTCTTCGCGGACGGGCGCACCCTGCCCGAGCGCTACGACGGGCTGATGGGGCTCGGTGACCTGGCCCCGACCCTGCTCGACCTCGCGGAGGTCGCGGGCGAGGCGCGCCGGCCCATGCGGTCGCCGTCCCATGCAGGCGCACTGCAGAGGCGGGAGGCCTCCCCGCGCACGGCGCCGGCGGTTCGCGAGGACCTCCATCCCGCTTGGAGCGGCCCGGACTACGCGCCCTTCCCCGCGCTCCCCATCCCGCTGGCGTCCGAGGCCCACGGGGTGCTCGGCTTCGTGGACGGGGAGCTCTTCTGGAGCGAGGGGCTGTTCCGCGCGGGTGAGGCGGAGGGCCTCCTGGGCTACAGGCCCGACCGACCGACCGTGGGGGAGCCTCCGCGCATGGCCTTGGAGAGCGCGCAGCTCCTGGACGGGAGCCGGACCTGGATCGGCGAGGAGCAGCTGCCCCCCGACCTGCGCAGGAGGGTGGATGCCCTCGGCTCGCGCTCTCCTCTCGGGGGACTGTGGACCGCTCTCTCCCGGGCTCCGGCCGAGCCCTCGCCCGGAGGTCCGGAGCGATGAGGGTCCTCTTCGTCTCGAACGGCTTCCCCCCCGAGGGCCAGTGGGGGACGGAGTTCTACACCCACCAGGCCGCGGTGGGACTCGCGGGGCGAGGCCACACCGTGCGGGTCTTCTGTCCTCGACGCGAGGGCGACGGCGAGCGCTTCTCGGTGCAGCGCAGCGTGCGGTCGGGGATCCGGGTGCACGAGGTGCTCAACCCGCCCAGCGGCACCAAGCGCTTCGAGGACAGCTTCCGGAGCCGCCCGGTCGAGGAGCGCTTCGAGCAGGCGCTCCGTGAGCTGCGGCCGCAGGTCGTGCACTTCACGCACTTCCTCTGGGGCCTGTCCTCGCGACTGCCCCGCCTGGCGCGGGAGGCGGGCGCCCGGGTGGTCGTGACCCTGACCGACTTCGGCATCCTCTGCCACCGCGGCCAGCTGCTGGACGCGGTCCTCGACGAGTGCAGCGGGCCCGCCCCCGGGAAGTGCGCACGCTGCGTGCGGTCGCTCGGGCCCTACGACGGCCACCCCCTGCTGCGTGCCCTCAAGCAGGGAGCGGCCGCAGGGCTCGCCGCGCTGGGAGGGGGCGGCCTCGTCCCGACGGCGTCCGACCTGCGGCGTCGGCAGGAGGCCATCGACGACGCCCTCGACGCCGCGCACCTGTTCATCGCGCCGACCCACGCCCTCGCGCAGCGTGTCCCCTCCGAGCGCGTCCCCTCGGATCGCCTGCGCGTGCTGTGCTACGGGCTCGACGAGCGCCTCTTCGCGGAGGGCGTGCGGGAGCGCGAGCCCGGCTCTCCCCTGCGCTTCGGGTTCCTCGGCCAGTTCCAGCCCCACAAGGGACTTGCGACGCTGTTCCGCGCGGCAGAGCTGCTCGCCAGCGGAGGGGTCGGGGCCCAGCACGCGTGGCGCGTGCGCGTCCACGGCAACCCGGTGGGGGGGCGCCATGCTCGCTACCTGGACGCGACCTGGAACCCGCAGCTCGCTCCGTGGTTCGAGTTCTCGGGCGCGTTCGAGCCCCTCGACGCTCCGGAGGCCATGGCCGAGCTCGACGTGCTGCTGGTGCCGAGCCGCTGGACCGAGAACGCGCCGCTCACGGTGCTGCAGGCCCAGGCGATGGGGCTGCCCGTGCTCGCCAGCGACGTCCCCGGGATCCGCGAGCTGGGCGGTGAGGGCCTGACCCTCATCGAGCCGACCGACCCCGACGCCTGGGCGTTCGAGATGGGCGAGCAGCTGCTGGCGGGCCCGCGTCGGCTGGAGCCGGGTGGAATGCCCATGGGGCTCGACGAGCACCTCGGGCAGCTGGAGACCTGGTACGCCGAGCTGCTCGAGCAGGGGCAGCTGCGGCTCCTCGGCGGCGGCGCCTGAACAGGCCCGGGGGTGCCGCCCCGCCCCAACGCGGCCCCGCACGGCCTCCTGAGCCGGATCCGACGCGCGGCTCCAGTGGGGGAGCGGGGCTGGTCGATCCCCTGGCGTGGTCCCCCCCGCGCACATCGGCTTCCTCGGCCAGGGCTGGTCCCCCGATCCTGGGGGCATCGAGACCCACACCCGGGCCCTGGCCCGGGGGCTGGTGGATGCCGGCCACGCCGTGTCCGCCCTGGCTCTGGGACCGGCCTCGCGCGTCACCCTCGACGGGGTGGACCTGAC
>WTJQ01000053.1 GCA_011524785.1 Planctomycetota bacterium
GGCTGGTGCCTCTCCTGGCCGACCGCCTGCGCTCCGTCGAGCCGCGGCCTGCGGTGCGTGTCGCCTCGACGGATCCTGCTGAGCTCGCCCTCGCCCAGGAGCATGGGCTGCCCGTCATGCTGCTCGTGGATCGGGTGGACGACGAGGCGCTCGAGCTCCTCGCGAGGCGGCGCTACGAGGCCATCGGCTTCGGGCCTGGGGGCTGGCGGACTCCAGCCTTCGGACGCCTGCCGAAGGGAGTCGAGCGCTGGGGATGGGCCATCGACCGCCCCGACGAGCTCCTCGCCGCCTGCACGCTCGGGCTCCACGGGCTGAACACCAACGAGCCCCACCGTGCCCTGGCCGCGCGCGCCCTCACGCGGCTGGCACCGGACTGTCGCTCGTGGCCGGTCGAGGCGCCCGTGCTCCCCGTGGTCCCCGAGCAGCACGCGGTCGACGACCCGGTCCACGGGACCTGGTCCGGGCGGTGGGCGGACCAGGTCACGATCCACAACCCGCTGCCGGTCGAGGTCGAGGCGCGGGTGGGCTTCTTCGCGCGCGGCGGGGCCTTCGAGGTCGAGGGCCTCCCGGCTGCGTTCCGCCTGGCGCCTGGAGCGTCCCGCTCGCTGCCGCTGCGGATCGCGGGGGGGAGCCGGCGGCCCGGACCCGATCCGCTCGTGGGAGCGCTGCTCTCCTGGCAGGGCAGTCTCTGGCCTGGAGGAGGCGGCGGCGGACGGGCGGACCTGGCTGCGGGCGGGCGCCTGCTCCTCGACGCGCCGCTCGAGCGGCGGCGCGTTGCATGGGCCGAGCCCCTGAGCGCCCGGCTCGAGCTGCTGCGTGAGGATCCGGCCGATCCGCGCGCGACGGTCACGCTGCGGCGCCGGGGCCGTCGGATCGCCCTTCGGATCGAGGACCCGGGAGGGCTGACGGACCCGGTCGTCCACGCGCGCCTCGGGGAGCTCACCGTGCAGGGGGCCCCTGCGGTCGAGCTCGTCCTCCCTCCCGAGTTCGATCAGCTCGCCGAGGGCCTGCCGTTCAGCGTGGCCCTGGTGGGGGAGCGCAGCGGCACGCGGATCTGGCGCCGTTGGGCCGGAGGCCTCCCCGAGGGGCTCGAGAACGGGGAGCCAGGACGCCTGCTGCCAGCGCCGGGTGCCTGAGGCGTCCTTGTCCGAGGCAACGCTGTCGGCGGCCGGGCACTCCCCTGCGGGACCCCGGAGCCGGAGGACCGGATCCGGCTGGACTCGTGGCAGCGTGCTTTCGTCCTGCGTGCTCCAGTCCTGGGGCCTCCGATGCGAGGGGGTTCCGACCGGTAGACTGGCCCCGTCGGTACACGGGAGTGGATCGGAGCTGGTGTTCCGCCCGGCCTTCAAAGCCGGTCGGGTTGCGTGAACAGCGTGACCGGTGGGTTCGATTCCCATGCACTCCCGCCACCGGCGCTCTCCGCGCCTCCGCCCGCGCCTTCCATCGCGCCCTGCCGGTCGTCAGGATCGGGCCATGCCGGGGGCAGGCTTGCAGCGCACGAGGTCGAGGGACGCGGCCCTCGAGGAGGCCTTCGACGCCGCCTTCCGGGCCCTCGACCCCGGCCATGCGCGGCGCTCGGCAGCCACCTGGTCGTGGCGGACCGAGCAGGTCCCGAGCGGGGCTCCCTTCGTCACGCTCCGCTCGCAGGAGGGTGCCGTCCTGGCCCACTACGGCGCACTTGCCCAGGGAATGCTCGTGGACGGGCAGCGGCTGCTGGCCGGTCAGGCCGTGGACACCTTCGCCGCGGCCGAGCTCCCGCGCCGCCGAAGGGCCGTGGCGTTCCAGGAGGCCTGTGAGGCCTTCATCGAGGATCACTGTGGAGTCGGCCCCTGCGGCGGCGTCCCCGCGAGTCCGGTCTCGCCAGCCACGGAGGCCGAGGGCGAACGCTTCGCCTTCTGCTACGGCTTCCCCGTGCGGCCCGCGTGGCGGCTCGGGCGGGCGGGGCTCGGCTACGGCCTCGTGCAGGAGTTCCTCCAGCTGACGCGGCCCGTCGGCACGCAGGGGACGGCCCGCTGGGACCTGGACCTGGCCGTGAATGCCGCCTGGCCCTCGGACCTCGACGAGCTCTTCCGCCGCGAGGCGCCGCCGGTCGCCTTCGAGCGGACGGTCGAGTGGCTCCGCTGGCGCTTCGACGCGGATCCGTCCGCGTCTTCGACCCGCGTGCTGCTGACGCGGGGGGGGGAGCTGGCGGCATGGGCCGTGCTCCGTGAGCGGAAGGAGGGGGCTGCCTCGGTTGGCGTGGTGGTCGATCGGTTCGTGCCGGAGCGGGACGACGACGCCGCGGACGCGCTGGAGTCCGCCCTCGACGAGTGCGCTCGCGCCCAGGGCTGGGCGGCCCTGGCCCTCGCGCTGGGGGAGGCCGACCCCGACCTGGTCCGGCTGCAGCAGCGTGGCTGGCGTGCCGAGCTCGGCGCCTACGCGCTCGTCGGGCGCAGCTTCGACCCCCGCGCTCCCCAGGACCGACTCTCCCGGGAGCTCCGTTGGACCCTCGCCGACACCGACCTCGCATGACCGCTGCTCAGGAACGCGATGCACGGGCTGCGTGGCTCGCCCGCGCCCCCGGCGCTCGCAGGGGTTCGGGAGGGCTCTGGCGGGTTCCCCTTCCCGCGCCGTTCCGCGGGGCCGCGCGTGCGCTGCAGGCGCTGGCACCGGAGTGCCCAGGGCACGACTCCGACGGGGGCGCTGGCGCTCCTTCCCTCGAGCAGCTGGAGGACGCGCGCGTCGCGGCGCGAGCCGACGGCGCTCTGGGGCTCGTGGCCTCGTGCGGCCATGTCGAGACGGAGGCGCTGGCGAGGGACGCCGGCTTCGAGCGGGTGGGGCGCATCCTCGAGGTGCGCGGCCGCCTCGCTCCCGGCGCTCCGGGCATCGAGGTGCCCCTGGATGACGCGGTCAGCACCCTCGTTGCCGAGGTGAACGCGGTCCACGCCCTGGCGACGCACTGGGACCCCGCCCTGCTCCACTGGAGGTTTGGCGATGCGCCCGAGCTCCACGGCGCCTGCGGCGTGCGGGACGGCGATCGGCTGCAGGCCCTCGCGGTCTACTCCGTCGGAGGGGAGGCCCTCGAGGTGCAGGCTTGGTGGGCCCTGGCCGACGCGGAGGGCCTTGCCGAGCAGCGGCTGGGTGCCGCCCTCGCGGAGGTTGCGGCGCGTGCAGGGGGTCTCGAGCTGCGCCTGGAGGCCCCCCTGTGGTCCCCGGCCGCCCGGAGCCTGCTGGCCCAGGGCCTCACCCTGCGCCCCACCGCGCGCTCCCTGTGGGTGGCCTCGTTCGAGCCCCGTCTGGACCTGGAGCTGCTCCGCGGCCGCTGGCTGTGGCAGCGCGCGGAGGACCTCGGCCCCATCGACTCCCATCCCTCCTTGGAGCAGGACTCCTGAGCCGCCTTTGGGCTGGCCCGTGGAGTCCCTAGAATCCCCGCCGCATGCCGACCCCCAACGCACACCCCGCGAGCCAGCGCGGCGCCGAGAGCTCCGCCTGGCTGGCCGTGGCGCGGGGCCTGTTCCAGGTGGTCCACGCCGTGGCCCCCGGGCTCGCACTTGCCTGGGCCACCCGTGCAGCCATTCGGCCGCGCCGGCACCCGCGCCCCCAGCGGGAGGAGGAGCTGCTCCGTCGCGGCCACCGTGAACTGGTGGACGCGGGCGAGGGGCACATGATCGCGACCTGGCGGTTCGGGGCGGCGCCGCGGCGCATCCTCCTGGTCCACGGCTGGGAGGGACGGGGCGCACAGCTCGGGTCCTTCGTCGACCCGCTGCTGGACGCGGGCTTCGAGGTGGTGCTCTTCGACCACATCGGACACGGGGAGAGCGTGGGCAAGCGCTCCAGCATGATCCGCTTCCGGGACGGCATCCGCGCGGTCGACGCTGCGATGGGGCCGTTCCACGGCTGCGTCGCGCACTCGATGGGCGCGGCGGCCACCACCCTGGCGATGGATGGCGGGGTCACGTTCGAGCGCGTGGTCTTCGTGGCGCCCCCGTGGGACCTGGCCGGCTACATCGAGCGCTTCGTGGCCCTCCTGACCGGCGTCCGCGGCCTCGCGGGGCGGATCCTGGAGCGGTTCGAGGAGCACTACGGGGTGCGCGCCGACGAGGTCTCCATGAGCGCCCTCGTCCCGCGGCGCAGCGAGCCGCTGCTGGTGCTGCACGATCTCGGCGATCGGGACGTCCCCCTGCACGAGGGACGGCGCGTCGCCGAGTCGTGGAAGGGGGCGGGCCTCCTGGAGGGGGTCGGCCTCGGCCACCGTCGGATCCTGCGGGACCCGGACATGGTGCGGCGCGGGACGCTGTTCCTCGCGGGCGAGGCCAAGCCTCGGTAGGCTGCGGCCCATGGCGCGGCGCTACTGGCTGATGAAGTCCGAACCGGACGTGTTCTCGTTCGACGACCTGCTGGCCTCCCCGCGCCGCCGGACCGGCTGGGACGGCGTTCGGAACTACCAGGCGCGCAACCTGATGCGCGACGACTTCCAGGTGGGGGACGGCGTCCTCTACTACCACTCGCGGACCAAGGTCCCCGGGGTCGTGGGGCTCGCGCGCGTCGTGGAGGGGGGGCACCCCGACCCGACGCAGTTCGTGCGCGGCCACAAGTACGAGGACGCCAAGAGCGATCCGGACGACCCGCGCTGGTACCAGGTCACGATCGAGGGGGTCGAGGCCTTCGAGGAGGTCGTCTCCCTGGAGACCCTCAAGGACACGGCGGCCCTCGAGGACATGGCCGTCGTCCAGCGTGGGCAGCGCCTCAGCGTCCAGCCGGTCACCGCGGCCGAGTGGCGGACCGTCCTCCGGCTTGGCGGGGTTCGGAAGGACCCCACCCGCTGAGGCGCGGGAACGGGCGCCCCCCAGGGCCCATGGCCGCGCTAAGTCCGGCGGCAACGGGCGCTTGCGTCGTTCCGCCGCGCCCTGCGTCCCCACGGCGCACCCGTCACAGGGGCTTTCTACGCGGCTCAAGGCTTGATCTAAGAGCCTGAGGGGGTGTTTCCTAACACCCAGAAGACACGGAGCGGACGCCTCCTGCGGCCGCCTCCTCTCCCCTGGAACCCCCCAGACGACCCATGACCGCCAACTTCGACAAGCTCTGCTCCGCCATCGACGAGGCCCGCGCCGACGTCCAGAAGGCCACCGAAGGCAACAAGGCCGCCTGCGCCCGCGTGCGCAAGGCGATGATGGAGGTGAAGAACCTCGCCGGCGACATCCGCAAGGAGATGCTCGAGCTCCGCGACAGCGGCGGCCAGGGCTGAGCCGGACCAGGGGCCAAGCACCCCTCAGCAGGCCGCACGGCTCCTTCGGGGCCGTGCGGCCTGCTCGTTCGTGGGACCTCCGCGCCGCGGGGCCAGGTTCCCTGCCCTGGATCGCCGCCCGGGATGCCGGGTGAGCGTCGAGCCATGCGGCTCCTCCCGGACGATGCGCTTCCGGCAGAGCCCGATCACGCCCTCAGGGCGCGATGGGCAGCTCGGCCTCGCCCGGGACCCGGTGCCCGCCATCCTCGGGGGCCACCTGCCATGAGCGCAGGACGTCCCTGGGCTCCAGCGCGCGGTACAGGTGGGGGAACGGGAGGCCGCCCCGCGAGGTCTCCAGCTTGACCTCGGGCTCGGACAGGAGCTCTGGCCGCAGCTCGAGCAGGACGAGGTCACCCTGCCCGCGGAAGTGGGCCTCCAGGGTGCCGGTGACCTGGTCCTCGAACGAGAGGTGCACGAAGCCCTCCGTGGTCAGGGAGGCGGGGGACCAGGGTTCGCCCCGCTGCAGGCCCGCGGCGGCGCTCGGAGTGGTCAGGTGGAGCAGTCGCGCCGGCCCGTCGACCTCGAGGCCCGGCGCGTCCTCAGCCAGCAGCCCGGCAGCGCGCGCACGCTCGCCGAGGGCCTCCAGCGCGCGGCGCCCCTCGGGCCCCACGTCCCGCGTGCAGCCGGTCACGTAGAGCTCCACGTGCGACCAGAGGACCGCGTCGGTCTGCTCCTGGGCGTAGCGTCGCATGGTGCTCAGAGCCGCCTCGGGGTGGGCGTACCCGTACTCGAGACTCGCCCTCAGGGCTGCCGTGAGGAGCCTGCGGGTCGGCTTGGAGAGATGACGACGGGCGAAGAGACCGCCGAGGGGCAGCATCGTCCCGGTGTCGGCCTCCCAGCGGGCACCGAGGTCCTCCACGAGGTCGAGGCCCTGGGCCTCCCAGGTGAAGCGCCCCTCGTGGATGCACGCGCCGAGATCCGCGGACCCCGCGAGCAGGGCCGGCTGGATCGCGGAGAAGACGACCTGCTCCAGCTCGGCCTCGCGCAGCGCCTCCCCGTGGAACAGGTGCAGGAGGAGGTTCGCGGTGGTGTGCTGCCCCGGGGAGAGGACCCGCCGGCCAGGCCCGGGCCGCACGCCCGCGGCGCGCGCCAGGAGGAGGGGGCCGTTGCCGCGTCCGAGGGCGGAGCCCACGGGGAGCGTGACCAGCTCGGCTGCTCG
The DNA here is from genome assembly GCA_011524785.1 of Planctomycetota bacterium. Classification (GTDB taxonomy): domain Bacteria; phylum Planctomycetota; class UBA1135; order UBA1135. Next base: position 6,423 of record WTJQ01000053.1, read on the forward strand.
CTCCAGGGCCAGGGCGAAGGACCCCTTGGCGACGTCGAAGCGGCCGCCGAGGAG
>WTJQ01000599.1 GCA_011524785.1 Planctomycetota bacterium
CTACACGGACGCTGGCGGCCGTGCCGAGCTGTTCTTCCCCCAGGGCGCCCGGGCCGAGCTGATCGGCGCCGGGGCGGTGGCCGTGGGGTCGCCCTCGCGCGGCGAGCCCCTCCTGCACGTCTTCGAGGTCGACCGGATGTCGGTGGTCCTCGCTGCGGACGAGTCGGTTCGGCTGCCGGGGGGCGCGCGGCTCAGCGGCGCTGGCGGGCCCTACCGGGTCGCCATGATCGGGCCGGAGACCATGAGCATCCGGCATCGGGGACGGAGCGACGCGACGGTGGCCGTGCGGGACCAGGAGCTGCTCCTGTCCCCTGGCGACGTCCTGCACCTGCCGATCCTGGGGGCCGGGACCTCTCCGCGGCAGCTGGACCCGGACGTCGTCGAGCGTGGGCGGGTCGCGACGACGCGGCTCCGCATGAGCGACAGCGCGGCCCAGCCGACGGAGGCCGGGGACGGGCTCCAGCTCGGCCTCGGCGAGGGCGAGAGCGCGCAGGTGTTGGGCCTCGAGGTCGCCGGGAGCGCGACTCTTCGGGTCGCGCCGCTCCCCGACGGCGGGCGCTGAGTCCGAGCAGGGCCTTTCCTGGAAGCGGCCTCGATCGCCTCAGATCGGGGCACTCGATTCAGCCATTGGGGTCGGAGTCTGCCAGGCCCCATACTGCTGGGGCGCAGCAGCGCTCGCCCCATGAAACGCATCCTCGTGACCGGCGGCGCCGGGTTCCTCGGCAGCCACCTCTGCGAACGCTTCCTCGGCGAGGGCCACGAGGTCCTCTGCATGGACAATCTGGTGACGGGGGACCTCCGCAACGTGGAGGCCCTGATGAGCCACGAGAGGTTCCACTTCGTCCATCAGGACGTGACCGAGTACATCCACGTCTCGGGGGACCTGGATGCGATCCTCCACTTCGCATCCCCGGCGAGCCCGATCGACTACCTGGAGCTGCCGATCCAGACCCTCAAGGTCGGGAGCCTGGGAACCCACAAGGCCCTGGGGCTGGCGAAGGCCAAGGGCGCGCGCTTCCTGCTGGCCTCCACCTCCGAGTGCTACGGGGACCCGCTCGTGCATCCCCAGTCCGAGGACTACTGGGGCAACGTGAACCCCGTGGGGCCCCGCGGCGTCTACGACGAGGCCAAGCGCTTCGCGGAGGCCATGACCATGGCCTACCAGCGCTTCCACGGCGTGGAGACCCGCATCGTGCGGATCTTCAACACCTACGGCCCGCGCATGCGGCTCAACGACGGGCGGGCCCTGCCGGCCTTCATGTCCCAGGCCCTGCGTGGGGAGGACGTCACCGTCTTCGGCGACGGCAGCCAGACGCGCTCGTTCTGCTACGTGGACGACCTGATCGAGGGCATCACTCGGCTCCTCTGGTCCGACGAGCCCCTTCCGACCAACATCGGGAACCCCAACGAGATCACGATCCTGGAGTTCGCCCAGCGCGTGATCGAGCTCACGGGATCGGCCTCGAACATCGTCCACAAGGATCTTCCCCAGGACGACCCCAAGGTGCGCCAGCCGGACATCACCAAGGCGCGGCGCGTCCTCGACTGGGAGCCCCAGGTCGAGCTCGCCGACGGCCTCGAGCGCACCCTCGCGCACTTCCAGGGGCGCGTCGCGGAGGCTCGCTAGATGTGCGGCATCGTCGGGGCCGTGCGCTCCGCCGCGCCTGTGACCGCGGGGCTCCTGGAGGGACTCCGCGTCCTCGAGTACCGGGGGTACGACAGCGCAGGCTTGGCGACCGCGGAGGGGAGCACCCTGCGCGTGGCCAAGCGTGAGGGCCGCCTCGCGAACCTCGAGGCCGCGATCGCGGAGCAGCCGGACTGGGGCGGCCACGCCGGGATCGGGCACACGCGCTGGGCGACCCACGGCCCGCCAAGCGACCTGAACTCCCACCCGCACCTGGCGGGGGGGGGCGGAGTGGCCCTCGTTCACAACGGGATCCTGGAGAACCACGAGCCCTTGCGACGGGAGCTCGAGGCCGAGGGGGTCACCTTCCGCTCCCAGACGGACTCCGAGGTCCTCGCCCACCTGTTCGCCAAGGAGCTCGCGGCCGCGCACGGGGATCCCGTACGCGCCCTGCGCGCCGCCCTGGGCCGGGTCGAGGGCTCCTACGCCTGCGCTGCGCTGATCCCGGGAGGGGGCGGTGCTCGCGTGGTCTGCTCCCGCAACGGGCCGCCGCTCGTTCTCGCGCGAGGAGGGGACGGGTGCTGGCTGGCCTCCGACCTCCTGGCCCTGCTCCCGCACGCGCCCGAGGTCGTCTTCCTGGAGGAAGGAGACGTGGCGCTCGTCGAGGCCGAGGGCTTCACCATCCACGATGCGGGCGGCGAGGTCGTGGAGCGCGCGCCCAAGGCGGTGGACTGGCAGCCGGGGGACTCCTCCAAGGGCCAGTGGCCGCACCACATGCTCAAGGAGATCCACGAGCAGCCCGGAGTCCTGGCCCGCGGGCTGGCGAATCGGATCGGTCCCGCAAGGGACGACGTGGCGCTGGAGGGCTTCACGGACGAGCTGCTGACCTCCGTCGAGCGCGTGCAGGTCCTGGCCTGCGGCACGGCGCTCCATGCCGGCATGGTCGCGGCCTATGCGATCGAGCAGCTCGCTCGGGTGCCGGTGGACGTCGACTTCGCGAGTGAGTTCCGCTATCGCGAGCCGGTGGTGCAGGGCGGCACGCTCAGCCTCGCGATCTCCCAGTCCGGTGAGACGGCGGACACCCTGGCGGCGACGCGGCTGGCGCAGCAGCTGGGCGCTCGGGTCGCAGCGATCTGCAACGTCCAGGGCTCGAGCCAGGTCCGCGAGGCGGATGCCGTCGTGCTCACGCAGGCCGGTCCGGAGATCGGGGTCGCCAGCACGAAGGCCTTCACGGCGCAGGTCTTGGCGGCCATCCTGCTGGCGGTTCGGCTGGGACGCGCCAAAGGAGCCCTCTCCGCGGACGCGGCTGGGGAGCTCCTCGGGGCGGCGCGGCAGCTGCCCAGCCAGGCCGAGGGGATGCTGACGACCGCGGCCCGTGAGGCCATCGCGGAGATCGCCCGGCGGCACGCGGCAGCCAAGGGCTTCCTCTTCCTCGGGCGCGGGGTGAGCTTCCCGATCGCCCTCGAGGGGGCCCTCAAGCTCAAGGAGATCTCCTACGTGCATGCCGAGGGGTATGCCGCCGGGGAGATGAAGCACGGCCCGATCGCCCTGATCGACCCTGGAATGACGATCGTCTGCCTCAACGGGAGCTCGCCCCTCTCGGAGAAGATGCGCTCGAACGTCGAGCAGGTCCGGGCCCGTGGGGGCGTCGTCCTCAGCGTCGGCTCGGACCCCGAGACCCATGCCCTGGCGTCGGACGTGGTGGAGGTGCCCGAGACGCACCCCCTCCTCGCGCCGATCCTGCAGGTGATTCCCCTGCAGCTGTTCTCCTACTTCGTAGCCGACCTCCGCGGCTGCGACATCGACAAGCCCCGGAACCTCGCCAAGAGCGTGACCGTGGAGTAGGGAGCGCGCCCTGCCGCCTCTCTCGTTCTGGGCTCCTCTCGGCGAGCGCTGAGAGGCCCTCCGGGGAGCCTGCTGGGTGCCGCGTCCTGCTGGGGGTGCCCCTGGAACGGATCGGGATCCGTGGGGCCCCAGTCCCCCGAACGGACGGATCCCGCCAGAGCGGGGCCCGGGGCGAGGCAGCCCGCTAGGATGAGGGCCCGGGCAGTGGCCCGCTCTCCCCATGAAAGGCGTCATCCTCGCTGGTGGTCTCGGCACGCGGCTGTTCCCGCTCACCAAGATCACCAACAAGCACCTGCTGCCGGTCTACGACCGGCCGATGATCTACTACCCCATCCAGACCCTGGTGAACGCCGGGATCGAGGACATCATGATCGTCACCGGAGGCCGCAAGTCCGGCGACTTCCTCTCGCTGCTGGGGAACGGGAAGGACTTCGGGCTGAAGCACCTGAACTACACCTACCAGGAGGGCGAGGGCGGGATCGCCGAGGCCCTCGGGCTCTGTGAGCACTGGGCGGCTGGCGAGCCCGTGGCCGTGGTGCTGGGGGACAACCTGATCGAGCGCAACATCAAGCACGCGGTCGACCAGTTCCGCGCCCAGGGGGGCGGCGGCAAGATCCTCCTCAAGGAGGTGCACGACCCCGAGCGCTTCGGCGTGGCGACCATGGAGGGCGACAAGGTGGCTCGCATCGTGGAGAAGCCCCGCGAGCCGGAGTCCAACCTCGCGGTGATCGGCATCTACATGTACGACGCGCGCGTCTTCGAGATCATCAAGACGCTCGAGCCCTCGGACCGGGGCGAGCTCGAGATCACGGACGTCAACAACTGGTACATCGAGGACGGGAGCCTGACCGCCGACGTGCTCGAGGGCTGGTGGACGGACGCCGGCACCTTCCAGTCCCTGCACCACGCCTCGAAGCTGGTCGCGGATGGCGGTGCCAACCGGATGGACTGACGACGTGGCCAGCGACCCTGCAGCGCAGCGACGCGTCCTCGTGACGGGGGCGGCCGGGATGCTCGGGAGCCAGGTGCTCCTGGCGGTGCCCGACGGCCTCGCGGTCGTGGGCACGGATCTTCGAGAGGCCGCGGGTGTCGACCTCGTCGGCGTCGACCTCGCCGATGTCGATCAGGTCGCGCGCCTGTTCGAGGAGTCTGGCCCGTTCACCGGCGTGATCCACACCGCTGCTTACACGGCGGTCGATCGGGCCGAGGAGGAGGAGGAACTCGCGGAGCGCGTGAACGGCCTCGCGTGCGGGGTCCTCGCCTCCGCATGCCAGGCCGCCGGGATCCCGCTCGTCGTGGTTTCGACCGACTTCGTCTTCGACGGGGAGGCCTCGGTGCCCTACGAGCCGCACCACCCCGTGCGCCCGCTCTCGGCGTACGGCCGCACCAAGCTGTCCGGCGAGCAGCAGGCCCTCCAGGCACACCCCGAGGGGGCTCGCATCGTGCGGACTCAGTGGCTGTACGGGCCTCGCGGCCAGCACTTCCCTGGGACCATGCAGGCCCTCGCCAAGGAGCGGGATCAGCTGCGCGTCGTGCAGGACCAGCGCGGGTGCCCGACCTCGACCCTCGAGCTGGCACCTGCACTCTGGGATGTCCTTCTGCAGGGCGAGGCGGGCGTCTACCACGCGGCGTGCGAGGGTGAGGCCTCCTGGTTCGACCTCGCGAAGGCCACCCTCGAGCACGCTGGGATCGAGGGCGTCGAGGTGCAGCCGTGCGGGACCGAGGACTTCCCGCGCCCTGCCCATCGCCCGGCCTACAGCGTCCTCGACTGCAGCAAGCTCACGGCCCTCCGCGGGGCGCCCATGGCGTCCTGGGAGGAGGCCCTCAAGACCTTCCTCGGCTCCTGATCCTCCACGCATGCAGCGCGCGATCCTCTTGACCGGCGGCGCCGGCTTCATCGGCAGCAACTTCGTCCACATGCTCCTCGAGCAGCGCCCGGACTGGCGCGTGGTCAACCTCGATGCGCTGACCTATGCCGGCAACCTGCAGAACCTCGCCAGCGCGGAGGGCAACCCGTCGCACGTGTTCGTGCGCGGCTCGATCACGTCAGCGGAGGATGTGGGGCGCGCTCTCGAGGCCTGCGGCGACCTGCCGGTCAGCGTGGTCCACATGGCGGCCGAGAGCCACGTGGATCGCTCGATCCAGTCCGGCCTTCCCTTCGTGGACACGAACGTGCTGGGCACCCAGGTCCTCCTGGACTGCTGCCGGGCGCATGGCGTGGAGCGCTTCGTCCATGTCTCGACCGACGAGGTCTACGGCTCCCTCGGCCCGGAGGGCTTCTTCACCGAGGAGACGCCGCTGGCGCCCAACTCGCCCTACAGCGCCTCCAAGGCGGGGAGCGACCTCCTGGTTCGCGCCGCGCACCACACGCACGGCTTCCCGGCCCTGATCACGCGCTGCTCGAACAACTACGGGCCCTGGCAGTTCCCGGAGAAGCTGATTCCGCTGATGATCGCCAACGCCTCCGAGGACAAGGAGCTCCCCATCTACGGCGACGGGATGCAGGTCCGAGACTGGCTCTACGTCCAGGACCACTGCGAGGCCATCCTGGCCGTGCTGGAGCGTGGCGCGGTGGGGGAGGTCTACAACATCGGCGGTCACAACGAGTACCCGAACCTGGCCATCGTGCGGATGATCCTCGAGGCCCTGGGCAAGCCGGAGTCGCTGATGGTCACGGTCGCCGACCGGCCTGGGCACGACCGCCGCTACGCCATCGATGCGGGCAAGATCGAGCGCGAACTGGGCTGGACGCCCCGCTTCACCTTCGAGCAGGCCCTGCCCATGACGATCGCCTGGTATCAGTCGCAAGTCGAGTGGCTGCAGGGTCTTAGGTCTGGGGCCTACCGGGACTACTACGAGCGGCAGTACGGTTCGCGAGGCCAAGGCTGATCCCGGGGGGCCTGGTGGCGGTCCCGGGGTCAACTCCGACCCCGTTCCTGCCGATCCAGACCCTGGAGGAGCGCCCTGCGCGCTGCTCCCATCCCCC
>WTJQ01000017.1 GCA_011524785.1 Planctomycetota bacterium
TCTCTCCGACCAGGGACTCAGCCCAGGCCCGGAGGTGGATGCGGCTGGCTGGCTACGCCGGGCGAGCACGGTCCTCACGGGGCTGCCCCCGACCCCCACGGAGCTGGCCGCCTTCGAGGAGGCCCGCGCGGCCGCCGGCGATCCCGAGGCCGTCGATGCGGCCGAGGTCGACCGCCTGCTCGCCAGCCCGCGCGCCGCCGAGCACCTCGCCGCGGCGTGGCTCGACGCGGCGCGCTACGCCGACACGTACGGCTACCAGAACGACGTGGACCGCACCGTCTGGCCCTGGCGGGACTGGGTCCTGCGCGCGTTCCAGGAGGACAAGCCCTACGACGAGTTCCTGGTCGAGCAGCTGGCGGGCGACCTGCTCCCCAACGCCACCGCGGACCAGGTCCTGGCCACCGCCTTCAACCGGCTCCACCGCCAGACGAACGAGGGGGGCAGCGTCGAGGAGGAGTTCCGGGTCGAGTACGTGGCCGACCGCGTCAACACCTTCGGGACCGCGGTCCTCGGGCTCACCATGGAGTGCGCCCGCTGCCACGACCACAAGTACGACCCGCTGACCCAGCGCGAGTACTACGGCCTCGCTGCCTTCTTCGACAACATCGACGAGAGCGGCCTCTACTCGCACTTCTCCTCCGCGGTGCCGACGCCGACGGTGGACCTGCCGACACCGGCCCAGGAGGAGCGCCTGCGCGTGCTCGAGGGGCAGCTGCGCGAGGCCGAGGACGCGCTGGCCGCGCTCCCGTTCGACGAGGCGGGCTTCCAGTCCTGGCGCCTGCAGCTGGGCCAGGAGCCCGGCCGTCTGGAGCGCGCGGCGACGCCCGGGCTGCAGGGCCTCTATCCCATGGACGACGGGGACCGGACATCGATCGCGAACCTCGTCGCGGGCGGCAAGAACGGCCAGATCAAGGGCCCGACCCTCTGGCGCGAGGGACGCAGCGGGACCGGGCTCGGTCTCACTGGCGACGACGCCCTCGAGTTCCTCGGCGCGGGGGTGTTCCGGCGCTGGGACCCGCTCTCCCTCGGGCTCTGGATCCGCCCCGCCGAGCACCACCCGCGGGCGGTGGTCCTCCACCGGAGCCGGGCCTGGCACGACTCGGGCAGCCGCGGGTACCAGCTGCTCCTGGAGGACGGCCGCCCCTCCTTCAGCCTGATCCACTTCTGGCCGGGCAACGCGCTCCGCGTGCGTGCTCTGGAGCCAGTCGAGGTCGGCGCCTGGACGCACCTCGCCATCACCTACGACGGCAGCAGCACGGCCGCCGGCGTGCGCCTGTTCGTCAACGGCGCCGAGGTCGCCGTGGAGGTCGTGCGCGATGCGCTCACGCGCACGATCCAGGGCAGCGGCGAGGGCCTGATGACGATCGGCGCGCGCTTCCGGGACAACGGCTTCCGGGGCGGCACGGTCGACGACCTGTTCGTGGCGGCCCGCGAGCTGGCTCCGTACGAAGTGCGGGCCCTGACCGGAGACGGCGCGGCGGCGCCCACCGAGGCCGAGCTGCGCGCGCTGTACGCAGCCCGCCCGGCGGACTCCGAGCGCACGGCGTTCCGCGCTCGTGTCCGAGCCCTGCGTCAGCAGCTCGCGGAGGAGCACGACCGGGTCCGCGAGGTGATGGCGATGCGCGAGATGGTCCCGCGGCGCACGACCCGCACCCTGAACCGTGGCCTGTACGACCAGCCCCTGGAGGCGGTCGAGCCGCACACGCCCGCGGTCCTGCCGCCGCTGGAGGCCGGCGAGACTCCCGATCGCCTCGCGCTCGCCCGCTGGGTCGTGCGGCCGGATCACCCCCTGACCGCGCGCGTCGCCGTGAATCGAATCTGGCAGCAGGTCTTCGGCGAGGGGATCGTCGCGACCCAGGAGAACTTCGGCGTCCAGGGCGCGGCGCCGTGGAGCCAGCCGCTCCTCGATCACCTCGCAACGACGTTCGTCGGGGACGGCTGGAGCGTGCGTCGGCTGCTCCGCAGGCTCGTGCTGTCGAGCACCTTCCGGCAGGCCGAGCCTGGCCTGGAGGGCGCGGACCCCCGTCGCCGCCTGTCCGCGGAGGCGCTCCGCGACCATGCGCTGCTGGCCAGCGGGCTGCTGGTCGAGCGCTTCGGCGGTCCCTCGGTGAAGCCCTACCAGCCCGCAGGCCTCTGGCGTGAGAAGTCGGGGCGCACCTACGACCAGGGCCACGGCGAGGCGCTGCACCGCCGCAGCCTCTACACCTTCTGGAAGCGCACATCGCCGCCGCCAACGATGATGATCTTCGATGCGGCCAAGCGGGACGTGTGCGTGGTCCGGCGCCGCGCGACCTCGACGCCGATGCAGGCGCTCGTGCTCTGGAACGACCCGCAGTTCGTGGAGGCGGGACGAGTCCTCGCTGCGTCGCTCCTCCAGGGCCAAGAAGACGACGCGATCCGCGTCGAGGAGCTCTGGCTCCGCTGCGCCACGCGGCCGCCAACCACTGCCGAGCGTGCCACGACGCTGGAACTCCTGGCGGACCTGCGCGCCGACTACGCCGCCAACCCGGAGGAGGCCGCCGCCGCCCGCGCCGTGGGCGAGGCGCCCGTGCCGGAGGGGCTCGACCCGATCGAGCACGCGGCCTGGACCCTGACCGCCGTGACCGTCTTCTCCCACCACGCCAGCGTGAGCCTGCGATGAGCCTGCACCCCCTCCACCCGTCCCGCCGGGACGCCCTGCGGCTGGCGGCCGGCGGCGCCGGGATCCTGGGCATGGGGACTCTGGCTGCGGCGGGGATCCGTCCCGAGCAGGTCCTCCATCACGCCCCGCGAGCACGCCGCGTGGTGTGGCTGTTCCAGAGCGGGGGGCCGAGCCAGCTCGAGCTGCTGGACCACAAGCCGCTCCTCGCCGAGCGGCAGGGGGAGGACCTGCCCCCCAGCGTGCGCAAGGGCCAGCGGCTCACGACCATGTCCGCCAACCAGGCGACCCTGCCCCTGGTCGGCTCGGCCTTCGCCTTCCAGCGGCACGGCCAGAGCGGCGCCGAGCTCAGCGAGCTGCTGCCGCACACCGCCCGCATCGCGGACCGCCTCTGCATCGTGCGCAGCCTCACCACCGAGGCGATCAACCACGACCCGGCCATCACCTTCGTCCAGACGGGCTCGCAGATCGCCGGCCGCCCGTCCATCGGCGCGTGGATGTCCCTGGCCCTCGGCTCGGACAACCCCGACCTGCCGACGGCCTGCGTGATGGTCACCAAGAACAAGGGCGGCCAGCCCCTCTACGCGCGCCTCTGGGGCTCGGGCTTCCTGCCGGCGCGGCACCAGGCCGTGCAGCTGCGCTCGGGAGCGGACCCGGTGCTCTTCCTCGGCGACGCGCCAGGCGTCTCCCGTCGTCGGCGACGGCGCGCCCTCGACGCGCTGGCGCGCCTCCACGCGGAGGAGGCGACCCGCGACGCGGGCGCCGCCGCGCGCCAGGAGCAGTACGAGCTGGCGTGGCGCATGCAGGCCTCGGTGCCCGAGGTGGCGAACCTCGCCGAGGAGCCGGCCGAGGTCTTCGAGCTCTACGGCGAGGAGGCACGCGACCCGGGCACCTTCGCCGCGAACTGCCTCATGGCGCGGCGGCTGCTGGAGCGCGGCGTGCGCTTCGTCCAGCTGTTCCACCAGGGCTGGGACCAGCACGGAGGCATGCGGGGCGGGATCGCCAACCAGTGCCGTGAGACCGACCAGGCGTCGGCGGCCCTGGTGGAGGACCTGGCCCGGCGCGGCATGCTCGAGGACACGCTGGTGATCTGGGGCGGGGAGTTCGGCCGCACCCCCTACTGCCAGGGGCGCCTCGGCGGCGACTACGGCCGGGACCACCACCCGCGCAGCAACGCCATCTGGATGGCCGGGGGAGGCGTGCGCGCCGGGCTCACCCACGGGGCGACCGACGAGTTCGGCTACTCGGTGGTCGAGGACCCGGTCCACGTGCACGACCTCCAGGCCCTGATCCTCCACCTCCTGGGCATCGATCACGAGCGCCTGACCTGGAAGCACCAGGGGCGGCGCTTCCGACTGACGGACGTCCACGGGGTCGTCCCGCGGGCCCTCCTGGCCTGAGTCGGGCCCATCGCCCCAGGGCCCCCAGGACAGGGGATCGCATTTCGCCTCGAATCGTGGGCAACCGCCCCGCATCCGGTGCGCAGGAGGCCGCGAAATCCCTATAGTGCCGCCCCGACGGCCTTCAGCCATGGATGCCTCCTTCGTCGCCACCCTCCTCCGCACCAGCGCGGAGGGCTTCGCCGGCCTCGCCGCGAGCCGCTTCTGGGAGGACGATGCGAACGACCTGGGCGCTGCCGGTGACGGCTTCGGCGCCTGGAAGGCCCACCTGCGCGAGCAGGTGCTCCAGCTGGCCGCGGCGGTCGAGGACGGGTCCCCGGCCATGTTCGCGGGCCACCAGGCCTGGCTCCGCGAGGCGGGGAGCGCGCGCGGGGTCACCAGCGACGCGCTGCAGAGCGCCTGCCATCACCTGGCAGCCGTCCTCGAGGAGTCCCTCCCGCCGGAGGGCTGGCAGCTCCTGCCGCCCCTCTTCGCTGCCGGGGACGAGACCCTCGCCAGCCCGGCCCCTGTGTCCACCAGCCACCTGCCCACCGAGGGCCTGGCCGCCAAGCTCGCGCGAGGCTACCTGGCCTGCATCGACGAGGGCGACGAGCGCGGCGCTTGCGACCTGCTGAGCGAGGCCGTCAAGCAGGGGGACCTGACCGCGCCTCAGGTGATGGCCGAGGTGCTGTCGCCGGTCCTGCGCGAGGTGGGTCGCCTGTGGCACATCGGTGAGCTCTCGATCGCCGAGGAGCACCTGACCACGGTCGTCACGCGCAAGGCGCTCGCGCGCCTGAGCGCCCTGATGCCGAGGACCCCGTTCAACGACAAGACGGTCGTCATCGGCTCCGTGGCCGGCGACAACCACGACATCGGGATCCAGATCGTCTCGGCCTACTTCGAGATGGATGGCTGGCGCACCATCTGCCTGGGCGCCAACACTCCCGCCGAGGACATCCTGCAGGTGAGCCTGCGCTTCGACGCGGACCTGATCGCTCTCGGGGCGACGCTCGCGACCCAGCGCGAGGCGGTCGGGGCGACCTGCGCCCTGCTGCGCGAGCACCGGGCCGAGACGCCGATCCTCGTCGGAGGCACGGCGTTCTCGGGAAGCGATGACAGCTGGGAGCGTCTCGGAGCCCAGGCCTGCGCCACCAATCCCGTCCACGCCCTCGAGGCTGGGCGGCGCCTCGTCGGGCTCGAGTCCGAGGGCTGAGTCGTTCGGGGACCCCGCTGGGTTCTTCGACGGCGGGTGTGCTGCTCCGTGCGGACTCCCCGCTGGCTGCACGAGGCGTGAGCCCAGCATCAGCGCCGCCTGCAGGAGTGTCGGTCTCGCCCGGCGCTGGGCGAGCCACCAGGCGTCACCACGCTGGAGGCAGCTGGATCGCGGTGGGGTCGACGGCCCGAGCCGTCGCCGCCGTCGACTCGCGGGCCAGGCCGCTTGATTGTGCGACCGTAGCCACCCCCCGAGGAGAGTGGCGTCCCGATGGCATGCCTCGCGAAGAGAGACGCCCTCAGCAGGGGACCTAACGGCAGCTCCCAGCGGAGCAGGAGCCCCGGCGAAGGCGCTGAGCTGGACGCTGGCTCAATCGACGGTCGCGGTGAGCAGCAGGTGCTCTCGGTCGGAGACCACCACGCCCCCCGGACGCTCGAGGGTGACGGCGAACAGAGTCGCCTCCCCCACGGGCAGGCGGGCGTCGATCGCGACGCGCGTCTCGCCCCCGGTGGCGTCGAACACGCCTCCGTCGACGGGGCGTGCGCTGGAGTCGGGACGGGTCCCGTCGAAGATCCAGAGCTGGTACTGGGCCTCTGCGGGGTCGTTCACGGGCAGGCCCTGGAAGAGCATCGTCCCGACCCCGGCCTCGTTGCTCCAGCGGACCTCCCCGGTGACCCCAGCGGCCAGGGGATCCCCCGCGTGAGCCCAGTCGAGGCGAATCGCGTCCGCCGCCGAGGCCAGCAGGGTGTCGGCCGCCGCGACCTGGTCCGTCCTGCTCGCCGAGCGGAGCGTGGGCTCGAGCACGATCCAGCTCAGAAGGACGAGGGCCAGGGCCCAGCCGAGGCCAACGGTCGAGACCGCAGGGCGTGCGTCCTTCGACCGCGGAGCCCCCTGCCCCAGCGGCCCTCGGGCTGCCGCACTGCGGCGTCCGGCCGCATGACTCCCCTGAGGTCGGGCAGCACCGCGCTGGATCTCCAGGCGGATGCCAGCCTCGATGCGGCGCGCTGAGTCGCTCGGCACGTCCTCCCTCCGAACGAGCAGGGAGAGCTCGCCGGCAGCGAGCTCGAACTCCTCGAGGGCCATGGGATCGACGGTCGAGCGCAGCTCCAGCTCCTGCTCGAGCGTGAGCTCCCCGGTCACGAGGTCGGCAGCCCGCTGGAGGGTCGCCTCGTCCCAGCCTGCGAAGGAGCCGCTCATGAGCGCCCCTCCCCC
>WTJQ01000141.1 GCA_011524785.1 Planctomycetota bacterium
TCCCGAGCCCGGGGTCCTCCCCAGCCTCCAGCCTCGTCCAGGCCTCTGCGATCCCTGCCCGGGCCCCGAGCTCGGCCGTGATCCGGTCCTGCCAGGCCCGGCGCTCCTTTCCCTGGGAGCTGCCCATCGCCAGGAGCGACGCCCCCATGGCGGCGAGCCCCACCATCATGACCAGCGTCATCAGCAGGGCCGAGCCCCGCTCCGTCCCAGGGGTGCCGCTCGCACCTCGCATCGCTCTCGTCCTCATCGTGTCCTCACCGCAAGGGTCGCGGTCCCCGTCCTCCTCTCGATCCGCCCGGTACCCGTCCGTGCCTCGAGGGTCACGGCCACGGTCACGAGGTCGTCCACCCGCGAGACCCGTAGCCCTGGCGGGCTGTACGGCTCCCCACGGACGTCCCGCACCATCTCTCCTGGTCCCAGGTCCCCCGATCGAGCGGCCACGCCCGCACAGAGCAAACGAGTCCGCTGGGACCCGTCGGCGAGGGTGCTCCGCTCCCGGATCGAGCCCTCGTCCACCAGCCCGTCGCCGTCGTCGTCCAGGCCGTTCGGCTGCTCGCGCTTGTCGCGAACCCATAGCAGGCCCAGCGTCTCGTCGATGCGACCGACGCCCTCGACCCAGCGCGCCCGGGGGACCACGAGGACCCAGGCACCCTCCTGGAGCAAGCGCAGGTCCTCGACCAGCACTGAGCCCGTGTTCGCAAGGGTCGCCTCCTCGAGCAGGTCCCTGACCTCGCGTGCCGTGCGAGCTGCGCGCGTCTCCAGCTCCGTCAGGAGCATGGCGTCCGCGTAGGCAGCGTTCGCCCGCCGCGCCACCCCGACGGTGATGCCCATCAGGCCCAGCACGAGCCCGGCGGCCAGCAGGAGCTCGACCAGCGTGAAGCCGCCGCGTTGCCCCCTCACAGGTTCGCCCTCACGGTCCGGAGGCTGACACGCTGCCTCGGGTTGCCGGTGCCCCACTCCACGCGCACCTCGACCGGGAGCACGCGGTGATCCTCTGCTCGGCTACCGCCCGTGAGGACACCATCTCCATTGAGGTCGCGCGGACATCCGAGCGGCTCGTCCTGGCAGAGCTCCGTGAGCTCGGCAGCGATTCCATCGCCCACCACGGGGAGCCGCACGGTGACCGTCCCGGCCTCGAGGAGGCCGGTGGGGATGGGCAGGCTCTCCCCCGCGACGCTCAGTCCCTCGACGGAGCGCGTCGACCCGGGCGCCTGACCGCCCTCGGCAGGGTCGTCCGCAGGATCGTCGTTGTAGCGGCGCCAGAGCTGATCGAAGGGCGTGCCCTCCACCTCGGCCATGACGTGCTCGGCGACCTGCAGGGCCACCGTCACCTCTCGCTCGGTGGCTCGAACCCGCGCGCTGCGCTCGATCCCCCTGGCCAGTGCCAGGAAGGCCACCGAGACGACCGCCATGCTGACCGTGACCTCCAGCAGCGTGAACCCGCTGCGGGACCCGTTCCCCCCGTTGTGGACTGTGCTGTTCCTTCGCTGCATGGACTCCCCCCGGGCCGTGCACGCTCCTGATCGACCGGTCGGGAGCAGGAGCGCGATCCGCCCCTCGGCGCTGCACCACGTGGAGACTCGCGGTCCCAACCGCAGGAACGGCTGCCTCGGGACGAGAACCTCAGGGCTAGACTCTCCCCATGGGCTCCTCCTCTCCGTCCCACCCCGAGACGCTCTCCTGGATCGGCGACCTCACGGGCCACGTCCAGATGGTCGAGCAGACCCTGCTCCCCACCGAACACGTCCAGCTCGAGGTGCGCACCGTCCCCGCGATGGTGGACGCCATTCGAAGGCTCGCGGTCCGAGGCGCTCCGGCGATCGGCGTCGCCGCAGGGTACGGAGTCGTGCTCGGAGCAGCCGCAGCAGCGCGCGAGGGGAGCAACGTGCGTGAGGCGGCCTCCGCAGCCATCGAGGCCCTCTGGGTGTCCCGCCCGACAGCCGTCAACCTCTTCTGGGCCCTGGACCGCATGCGGGGCATCCTGGCGGCCACCGAGAACCTCGAAGGCGAGGCCCTCGCCGAGCGCCTGCTGGAGGAGGCCCTCGCGATCCACGAGAGCGACCGCGACACGTGCCGGCGCATCGGGGCCCACGGCGCGCCGCTGCTGGAGGACGGAGCCACGGTGCTCACACACTGCAACGCTGGCGCCCTCGCGACCGGAGGCATGGGGACGGCACTCGCACCCATCTACACGGCGCACGCTCAGGGGAAACGCGTCGACGTCTTCGCCGACGAGACCCGCCCTCTGCTGCAGGGCGCACGGATCACGTGCTGGGAGCTGCAGCAGGCAGGCGTCCCCGTGACGCTCATCACCGACGGAATGGCGGCGCGGGTCATGGCCGAGGGCCGCATCCAGGCCGTCATCGTGGGCTCCGATCGCATCACGCGAGGCGGCGACGTCTGCAACAAGATCGGAACCTTCGGGGTCGCCCTCGCCGCGCGTCACCACGGGGTTCCGTTCCACGTCGCCGCACCCCTCTCGACCGTCGACACCGAGCTGCTCGAGGGCAAGGACATCCCCATCGAGGAGCGGGACCCCGATGAGGTCGGACACGGCTTCGGGCGACGCACCGCCCCAGAGGGCGTGCGCATCTACAACCCGGCCTTCGACGTCACGCCGCGCGACCTGGTCACCTCCATCATCACCGAGGTCGGCGTCATCGAGCGCCCCGACGTGGCCGGCATGGAGCAGGCACTCCGCGAGGGTGGGCGGCTGTGAGATCCAACGGGGCGAGCGGGCGCGGCCTGCGGGCCCGGCTTGCGCTCGGCCTGCTCGGCCTCTGCGCATGGACCGGCTGCGCCGGTCAGGATCCATCCCCGGTCGAGTCCGGGATGACCGAGCCGGGGCAGCTCCCGGCCCCGAGCGATCCGGTCGCGAACGAGGACGACGACGAGAGCCAGCTCGAGCGCCTCCGCTGGCTCGAGCAGATGCACCGGGCCGCTCCCGGGACCGACTGGCGTGCCATCGAGCGGGCCAACCGGAATGCCGAGCGGCTCCGCCGGAACGCCCTGGCGACCGGCATGGCCTCCCCGCCACCGACCGGCTGGTCGTGGGAGGAGGTCGGCAGCCGCAACCAGGCCGGGCACACCCGCTGCGCGGCGTACGGGCCGGAGCGTCCCGGGGGACGCCGCCTCTACGTGGGCTCCGCCAACGGGGGCCTCTGGGAGGCCGACCTGGACGGCAGCGGCTGGACCCCGCTCTCGGACGAGCTCTTCGGGGGGGTCGACGAGGTCGTCGCCCTGGCCCCGGCGGACCTCGCGGACCCGGACGTGCTCCTCATGCGCCAGGGCGCGAGCCTCCTGCGCTCCGACGACGGGGGCGCGACCTGGACGCTCCCCGCAGGCTCCGGGCTCGCCTCGGCGCGCACCTTGACCCTCCTTCCAGGAGCCGTCCCGACGGTGCTGCTGTACGGCAGCACGGGTGGCAACAGCGTCCTGCTGGCTTCCACGGACCGAGGCCTGACGTTCCAGGTCCGCAAGAGCTGGCCCTCGACCTGGCCCGGGGACCTCTGGGTCCCGCAGGTGGGGCCGAACGCGGGTCAGCACCTGTTCGTCTACCAGGGCGGGAGCGTGCGGCGCTCCCTGGACGGTGGCGTCACATGGGCCAGCGGGGGCTCCCCGGTCAGTGGAAGCGAAGGGCACCTGACCGGCTCCGAGGCCGGAGGCGGGACGACGCTCTACACCGTGACGCGCAACGGGGGGAGCTGGGTCCTGCACCGCTCCGATGACCAGGGCGTCACGTTCTCGGGCCCACGAAGCCTCCCCGAGTACTGGGGCAGCCAGCGCTCCCTGTGCGGCTTCAGCGCGGATCCGGACCGCCTCGTCACGGGCGGTGTGAACGGCTACCGCTCCGCGGACGGCGGGCAGACCTGGACCCAGATCAACTCCTGGGGTGAGTACTACGGGAGCCCGGCCACCAAGCTGCACGCGGACCTGCGCGGGATCGACGTGCATCCCCATCCAGACGGCCCGGCCTTCGGGGACATCGTCTACTTCAACACCGACGGGGGCACGTACCGCTCCACCGACGGCGGGGCCACGGTGCAGAACCTCTGCCTCGTCGGCCTCGGGGTCGGCCAGTTCTATTCGACGAAGTCCGGGAGCGGGAACCCCGACCGGATCCACGGTGGCACGCAGGACCAGGGCTACCAGGTCGGGAACAAGGTGCCCTCGACGGGCCCCGGTCCCTCCACCTCGTTCACGCAGGTGATCTCTGGCGACTACGGTCACCTGTCGACCCACGCATCCGGCTCGCTGAACCGCGTGTACGCCCCGTACCCGGGCTTCACGCTCGTCGTCAGCGGCGGTCTGCCCAGCACCCAGTCCGCGGACTTCCCGCCGGGAGCCTCGCACCTGTGGCTCCCGCCCGTCGTCGCGGACCCGACCAACTACGGGAGCTTCTTCTTCTGCGGGCGGCGCCTGTGGCGCCAGAGCAGCCCAAACTGGACCGCGACCCAGCACTCCAGCACCGACTTCGGCGCGGGAGCCGGCGCGTACCTGTCCGCCCTGGCCTTCTCGCCCGTGGACCCGCAACTCGCCTGGGCGGCGAACGACGCGGGACGGCTGTGGCGGTCCGCGGACGGCGGGGTCACCTGGACCGAGTCGCCCCAGGGCATCCCGGGCTCGCACTACTTCTACGGCAACTGCCTGGCCCCGCACCCCACGGACCCGCTCCGCGTCGCGGCTTCGGGGTCCGGCTACTCCACCGCGGGAGTGAGGCTGTCGACGGACGGAGGCGTGACGTGGACCGGACTGACCGCGGGCCTGCCCGCCACGATGGTCTACGACGTCGCCTGGTCGGTCGATGCCCCCGACGACCTCTTCGCCGCCACGGAGGCCGGGGCCTACCACTACGACGCGAGCACCCAGTCCTGGTCGAACGCCATGGGCAGCGAGGCACCCGCCACGACCTACTGGAGCGTCGAGCGAGTGCCGTCGGGCGGCTTGATGCGCTTCGGGACTTATGGGCGCGGCATCTGGGACCTCGTCCTGGAGCAGGAGCCTCCGGAGGTCACCCGCTACTGCTCTCCCAACGTGCAGAACTCCACGGGAGCCCCGGGCCGGCTCGAGCTGACGGGCGCCGTCTCGGCCAGTAGCACCGACCTCACCCTCACGGCGACGCAGCTGCCCGCGGGCCAGTTCGGGATGTTCCTGTGCTCGCGGACCAGCGCCTCGCTCCCGTTCGCCGGAGGCTCCTTCGGAATCCTCTGCCTCGGCTCCCCTATCGGGCGCTACCAGACGGCGATTCAGAACTCGGGCTCGGGGGGGACCATCGATCTCACCCTCGACCTCACCGCGATGCCCCTCCAGCCGCCCGTCGCCGTTGCCCCTGGCGAGACGTGGTTCTTCCAGGCCTGGTACCGCGACGCGAACCCGCTGCCGGCCTCCAACTTCACCGACGCTCTTCAGGTGCAGTTCCCCTGAAGCGGCGCCAGGGGCATCGTAAGCCCGGCGCTTGGACCTGCGCGCACGGCCCCAGTGCGACCGGCTCCAGTGCGACCGGCTCCCCGCGCGCTGCGCCCAGCATGGTTCGTCCCGGGCATGGACCCCAGCCCCTCCAGCTCCTGGACGATGGCCGTGTTCGCGCCGCAGCCTCGCAGGACGAGGCAGGACCGAACACGTGACCGCCCCCTAGCTGGCGCCGGCCCGGGTCAGAGGAAGGTCTCACCCACCGCCGGCGCAGCGGTGCCGGCCGAGCATCACGCCTCAGAGTCATACGTACACCCGCGGTCACGGCCGTGGGCCGCCCCTATGCTCAGTGCCAGCCCATTGAGACTGAGCGTCAGGGGAGCGGGTTGGCGTTCGCGACCTCGGCGACCTCTCCCCGGATTCGAGAGCGCACGTCCTCGTCCTCAGGAGCAGCCAGCAAGTCGGCGATCCAGCCGGCCATGGCTCGCATGTCGTCCTCGCCAAGGCCCCGAGTCGTGACAGCAGCCGTCCCGATGCGGATGCCCGAGGCCTCCATGGGTGGCCGAGGGTCGAACGGGATGAGGTTCTTGTTCACCGTGAGGTCCACGGTGTGGAGCAGGTCCTCGGCCTGCGCGCCAGACAGCCCTGCGGAGCCAACGTCGAGCATCAGGAGGTGGTTGTCCGTCCCCCCGCTCACGATCGAGAGGCCGCGCTCGATGAGGGCGTTCGCAAGGGCCTTGGCGTTCGCGACGACCCTCCGCCCGTAGTCCTTGAACTCCGGCTGCAGCGCCTCGCGGAAGGCCACGGCCTTCGCCGCGATCACGTGCATGAGGGGCCCGCCCTGCCCGCCGGGGAAGACGGCCGAGTTGATCGGCTTGATGCGATCCGCGCCGCAGACGATCAGGCCGCCGCGAGGGCCCCGAAGCGTCTTGTGCGTCGTCATGGTCACGGCCGCGGCGTGAGGCACCGGCGAGGGGTGAACACCAGCTGCGACCAGCCCGGCGATGTGAGCCATGTCCACC
>WTJQ01000369.1 GCA_011524785.1 Planctomycetota bacterium
GTCCAGCAGGTCGCCCACCGACATCGTGTCCGGGTCGACGAGGACCTCGTGGCTCTCCACCGCGCCGGTGGCCGGGTCGGTGACGTGGACGAAGAGGCTGCCGTCGGTGACCTCGAAGGGCAGGCCGGCGTCGCTCAGCTTCTCATCGAGCACCGCGCCGTCGCCGTCCGCGTCGGCCAGGGTGACCCAACCGGTGAGGCGCTCGAACCCGCCGCCCAGGGGCGCGCCGGTCGAGTGGGCGCGGTTGATCTCGAGCACGAGGTTGCGCGCGAGGTCGTCGACGCGCGCCTCCAGCTCGGGGAGGTACTCCTGCACGAAGGTCATCAGGCCTCCGATCTCGCCGCCGGTCACGTCGACCGCCTGCGTGGTGTTACCGACGAAGAGCTCCAGGTCCCCCGCGTCGTTGCGCTCGGCGCGCATGGTCGCGGCGAGGTCGTGGCCAGCCAGCAGGTGGCCCCCGACGGTCACGCTGAGGGAGCCGTTGGACTGCTCCACCGACTGGACGTCGACGAGCTCCGCCAGCTGCCCGAGGACCAGCTCGCGGCGGTCACGGAGGTCGTTGGCGGCGCCGCCGCCGGCCTCGACCTGGGCGATCTCCTGGTTGAGACCCACCATCTCCTGGGCGAGGGCGTTGACCTCGCCGAGCAGGAACTCGACGCGGTTCTCGCTGTCGCGCCCCAGGGTCGCCACCGAGTCGGCGGTCTGGTGGAACTGGGCGGTGAGGTGCTGGGCCGACTGGACCATCCCGTTGCGCCGCACCTGGTCGACCGGATCGGTGGACAGGTTGGCCGCGCTCAGGAAGAACTCGTCGATCTGATCGCCGAGGTCGTGGCCGGTCGGGTTGAAGAGTGACTCGACCCCGCGCAGGGAGCCGAGGGAGGCCTCGAGGGCCTTGGACACCGCCGTCTGGCTGACGATCCGGCGGCTGAGGATGCCGTCCGAGGCGCGCTCCACGCCGGAGGCGAGGACGCCGTTGCCGAGCACGCCGCCGCCGGCCTGCAGGTGGAGGCGCGAGGCCCCGAGCTGCAGTCGCTGGCGCGAGTACCCGGGGGTGTTCGCGTTGGACATGTTGTGCCCGAGGACCTCGAGGGCCCGCTGGGACGAGAGCATGCCGCTGAGGCCGATGTTGAGTCCGAGTCCAGCCATGGTTCACACCTCGGCGTCCACGAGGACGCCTCCACCGACCGCGTCGCGCTCGGTGCGATCTCCGAGGAGGGCGGCGAGGACGTCCCCCGTCACCCGACGGTGCGCTGCGATCAGCGCGCCGTTGCGCCGCGCGCGCTGCAGGACGCGGGCGCACACGGCCCGCAGCTCCTGGCGCTGCTCGGCGAGCTCCCAGCCCTCGTCCCCCAGGCGCTCCACGAGCGCGCCGAGGGTCGCGATGCCGGGGGCGATGCCCTGGTCGTCGGCCAGGCCGCGCACGAGGCGCTCGCGCCGAGCCTGACGCTGCTCGGCCGCGCGGAAGGCGCGCTCGATGGCGCCGTTCAGGTCCTCGAGCCCGGACGCGTCCCGGCTCGAGAGGGCCTGCTCCTGACGCTCGAGCAGCTGCTCGAGGTCGGCCTGCTGGGCCAGCTCGTCACGCAGGTCCGCGGCGAGGTGCTGGAGGAGGGCAGCGCGCTGCATCAGGACTGCTCCTCCCCACCGGCCACCTGCGAACCGCTGGCCGCCGCGCCTTCCTGACTCCCCAGGGCGACGCGCAGCCGCCCGGCCAGGCCGAGCACGCCGGAGTCGGCGAGCTCGTTGCCCAGGTGCTCGTCGAACCAGGCGCTGTAGGTGTCGGCCCCGGGGCCGTCCCCGAAGACGCCGGAGGTCAGGCCGCTGCGCAGCTCCTTCACGAGCATCTGCGCGAACAGACGCTCCATCTCCTGGGCGGCGAACTCACGGTCGTCCCCCCCGAGCGCCGCGAGGCGCTGGAGCTGGGCCTGGCCCTGAGCGGCCTGGGCGCGCGCGGCGCCCCCGATCGGCGAGGAGGCGTCCATCACATCCTCACCAGCTCGGCAACCAGGAGCCCGCCCTCCTCGAGGGCGGTGATGATGGCGATCAGGTCCCGCGGCGTGGCACCGAGCGAGTTCAGCACGGTGACCACGTCGTTCAGGGTCACGGCCTGCGGGACGAGCCGCAGGGGCTCGTTGCCCTCGGTCACCTCGAGGTCGGTTCGGTCCACCGGGACGGTCTCGCCGCCCGAGAGCGGGCCGGGCTGGCTGACCTCCTTGGTCTCGGCGATCTCCACGACGAGGCTGCCATGCGCGACACCTCCCGGCAGGAGCCGGACGTCGCCGCCCACCACGATCACGCCGGTGCGCTCGTTGATCACGACGCGCGGCACGTTCTCGGCCTCGACCTCGAGGGCGAGCAGGCTGTTCAGGTAGTGCGCGTGCTGCGACTCCGGCAGGTCCCCAGGCACGGCCACCTGGATCGACTTGCCGTCGCCGGTCATGCGCGCGGCGCCGGGAAGGAGGCCGTTGATGGCGTCCGTGGCGCGCACCAGGTTCCCGAGGTGATCCTTGCCGGGACGGGCGTCCAGGTTGATGAAGCCGCGGTCGTCGACGAGCTGGGTCGGGACCGAGCGCACGATGCGGCCGCCGTTGCTCAGCGTCCCGGCGGTGTTGTGGTTCTTGGTCGTCGAGGCGGCCTCGCCGCCGACCGTGAAGCCGCCCACCGTCACCGGCCCGGAGGCCGTCGCGTAGACGAGGTCGTCGGCGCCGAAGAGCTCGGTGAACATCAGGTTGCCGCCCAGGAGGCTCTTGGCGTCCTGGTAGGCGCTGACGCGCACGTTGATGGGCTGTCCGGTCTTGATGCCGGCAGGGAGGGAGGCCTCGACCCGCACCACGGCGAGGTTCTTGGAGGTCAGCGCCCCCTCCTCGACGTTGAGGCCGCGCGCCAGCAGCAGGTTGCGCAGCATCTGACGCGAGAGGGCGCTCGAGTCGCCGGTCCCGGCCAGGCCGTCCACCAGGCCGAGGCCCCAGATGTGGTTGTCCTGCTGGCCACGAACGCCGACCAGGTTCCTGATGGGCGCGGCGACGCGGCTGGTGTTGCCACCCTTGAGGCCCTCCGCACCGCGCGGGGCACGGACGTAGGAGGCGCGGCTGCGGCGCAGGGGCTGCGCGGGGCTCTGGACGCTCCCGGTCGGGACGAGCACCGGAGTGCCGTCCTGCGGAGTGCCCTGAGTGGGACCGGCGGACACGGCCGCGAGGGCCGCGAGGATGAGGCTGGGAAGGGTCATGGGATCAGAAGGGCCAGATCCAGTCGATGGCGTCGTGGAGCCAGCCGCTGAGGCCGGTGCGGTTGGTGGTCTTGGTCAGGGGCCCGGAGCCCGTGTAGCGCACGCGCGCATCGGCCACCGACTCGCTCATGACGGTGTTGTCCCGGCGCACGTCGAAGCGCCGCACGATGCCGGTGAACTCGAGGACCTTGAGCTCGTTGTCGATGCGCAGCTCGCGGCGCCCCTGGATGACCAGGTTCCCGCCGGGCAGCACGTCGGTGACGATCGCGGTGAGGCGCGCTTGGAAGCGGCCCTTCTTCTCGTAGTTGGCGTTGCCGGTGAAGTTGTCCTGCTTGGCCGATCCGACGCCGGGGAGCGTGGCGCCGAACGCGCTCGGAGCGACGTTGAAGTTGGTCAGCGCGAAGTCGAGCTGGTTCGTCTTGCGCAGGTCGGAGCGCTCCTCGTTCTTGATGTCCTGGATCTCGCTGACCAGGACGGTGACGAGGTCGCCGCGGCGACGCGCGGTCTTGTCGGCCAGCGTCATGACGGGCCCGCGACGGGCGTCGTAGATCGAGCCCGGGTTGGACTGCGCGGCCGCCTCGGCGCACAGGGGCGCGAGGCTGAGGAGGGCGATGAGTGCGGTCTTCATGGGATTCGGGGGTGCTGAGCGTTCTTGCCGGACCTCAGGGCTGGACGATGCGGACGAGGTCCGCGCGGACGACGGTGGCGCGAACGGTGCGCGTTCCGTCGGCGAGGGAGACCTCGAGGCGCTCGCCGATGGAGGCGGAGCCGAGGGCAACGCCGGTCCACCGCGCGGTGATCGAGCCCTTGACCAGCTCGACGGTCACCTGGGCGCCGCGCTCGACTGCGGTCGGACGCTGGACGTCCTCGGCCGCGACGATCGAGCCGGTCACCAGGTCACGCAGCGCGACGGCGCCGTCGAGGGCCGTGGCCCGCAGACCGCGGGACGAGGCCTCGGTGGTCGCGCCGAGGCGAACTCGCTCGCGGCGCAGGTCCTGGGAGCTCAGGGTCTCCCCGCGCTGGACGTCGCGCTTGAGGACGAGGCGCTCGGCCCAGAGGCCGATCTCCCAGCGCGTCCAGACGGTCCGCCAGGGCATGCCGTCCACGCGCAGCTCGATCGGCACCTGCACCGGGCCGGAGGCGTGCAGGGCGAGGTCCAGGCGCGCCACGACCTCCAGGGTCCGCTCGGGGACCGGGATCGAGATGGGCGCGATCTTCTCGAGCAGGGCGAGCTCCAGCTCGCGCTCGCCGGCACGCTCCTCGAGCAGCTCGCGGGCGGCGGCCTCGATGCGGGCCGCGGGGACGATCTGCACCTCGGGCGCGAGCTTGCAGCGCGCGGCCCCGGTGATGGTCACGTCGACGCCGGCCAGCGCGGTGCGGACGCGGCGCGCGACCTGGGCCGCGTGGAGGGTTCGCTCGTAGCCGGGTGCCGGGGCCCAGCCGAGGCTGATGTCCTCGGCGAGCGCGACGAGCGCCGGATCGCCATTGAGCTGGGCGACCTCGACGAGCTCGACCTCGCTGCCCTTGACCGAGGCGGCGTCGGGCAGGGTGACGGTCAGGCCGCCGATGAGCAGGGCTGCGGCGAACATCAGCGCACCACCTGCGAAGCGGTCTGCATCATCTCGTCCGCGACCGAGACGGCGCGGCTGTTCATCTCGTAGCTGCGCTGCGCCTTGATCATCGCGACGAGCTGCTCGATCGTGGAGACGTTCGAGCCCTCGAGGGCGCGATCGACCAGGAGGCCGGCGCGAGCGGTGCCCGGGTTCCCGAGGACCGCGGCGCCCGAGGCCGCCGTCTGCGAGTAGAGGCTCTGGCCCTCGGCGCGCAGGCCGTGGGCGTTCGGGAAGGTGACGATCTGGAGGATCGGCCCGTCCTGCAGCTGGCCCTGCTCGTCGGCGAAGGTGATCTCCCCGGTCGGGGCGACCGCGAACTCGGTCACGCCCTGGGGGAAGGTGATGGCCGGGACGATGCGGTAGCCCTCGGGCGTGACGAGCTGGCCGTTGCCGTCGATGCGCAGCGCGCCCTTGCGCGTGAACATCTGCTGGCCGTTGGGCAGCTCGACCTGGAAGAAGCCGTCGCCCTCGATCGCCACGTCGCCGGAGCGCCCGGTGAGCTCGATCGCCCCCTGAGCGAGCGAGACGCGGGAGCCGGCCACGTCGACGCCGGAGCCGATCTGCAGGCCCGTGGTGTCCATCTGGCCGTTGCCGGAGCCGGTGCCCGGCTCGCGGAGGGTCTGGTAGAAGAGCGCCCGGAAGTCGAGGTCGGAGCCCTTGAAGCCGTGGGTCGACGCGTTCGCCAGGTTGTTGGCGATGGTGTCGACCAGCAGCTGCTGGGCCTGCATGCCGGAGGCGGCGGTGTTGAGGGAGCGGTTCATGGCTTGGGAGCGTTGGGGCTCGGGTTCGGGGCGTTCGGAGGAGCTGGGTCGCTAGCGCTCGGCTCAGCGGCCCTGGTGGAGGCGGCGGTAGGACTGGTCCACCTGGCGGAGGATGTTCGCGGCCATCTCGTGGCTGCGCTGGACGGTGACCATCGAGATCAGCTCGCTGACGCCGTTGGCGTTGGAGCCCTCGAGGGCGCCCTGGTGGACCAGGGCCGTGGAGGCGTCGCGGCGGAGCTCGGGCCCCGCGAGGAAGTAGCCGTCGCGGGTCAGCGTGAGCTGGTCCTGCGCCGGGAAGGACACCAGCGACAGGCGGCCGATCTGCTGGGCCCCCTGGCTGACGCGGCCGTCGGTGGAGACGAGCGGAGCGTCCCCGGCCGGATCGAAGGTGCCGGCGCGGCCCTCCCACGCGACGGCGTAGCCCTCGGCCGTGACCAGGTTCCCCTGGGGGTCGAGGCGGAGCTTGCCGTTGCGGGTGTAGAGGGGACCGCTGGGACCCTCGACCTCGAAGAAGCCGTCGCCCTCCAGCGCGAGGTCGAGCGAGTTCCCGGTGCGCTCGATGGCGCCCTGGGAGAAGTCGATGCGCTCGCGGGTCGTCACGCCCTGCTCGCCGCTGGCGGCGACGCCCACGAGCTGGCTCTGGACGGCGCCCAGGTGGCGCTTGAAGCCCGGGGTCGACACGTTGGCGAGGTTCGTCGAGACCAGCTCGAGCTGACGCTCGGCGGACTCGATGGCGCCCGTGGTGCGGTAGAGACCGACGTTCATGCCGGCCAAGGAGCAACGGGTGTGCCAACCCTGCCAAGCCCCTCTGGGCGGGCCTGAGAGGCC
>WTJQ01000120.1:0-4129 GCA_011524785.1 Planctomycetota bacterium
GGGTGCGGTGGGACGCCAGGGATCGCCGGGGGCTCGGGAACGGAGTCCGCATCCTGGGGAGTGCCGAGCTCCTCGAAGTGCCCGCTGGCATCCTTGCCGCGCTCCGCCCGCAGCTCCTCCTCGCTGGGGCCCGAGGAGAGGTCGTCCGCCCAGGCGGCCTCCACCTCGTCCGCCTCCGAGGGCGCGTGCCCGGCGCCCGGCTCGTGGTCGAGGGCCTCGCGCTCGAGGGCCTCGTGGTCCTCTTCCGCGGCCAGGGTGTAGTCGGGGACGCTCTGGGCGGCCTCCGGACTGGCAAGCTGGTCGTAGCGAGCCACCTCGCGCGCCTCACGGTCGAGGTCCCAGCGCACGCGGCGGAGCTCGTCCTCGATCCCCGCCTCGCGCCAGGCCTGAGTGACGTTGCGCCGGATGCGCATGAACTGGGCCGCCCCTCGCATGGCGACCTCGGGCAGTCGCCGTCCGAAGATCAGGACCGCCCCAGCCGCCACGACGACGAGCTCGGGGACGGAGAGATTGCCGATCAGGCCCAGCACGCCGGGATTGTAGCCCGGCCGCCGACGCCCGCGGCGCCACGACGGTGCTGGCCCGGCGCGCTAGGCTCGCACTCGCGATGCGCACGCTGCTCCTCCTGCTGACCACCCTCGCAGTCCTGGGTCCCGCCCAAGCCGGCGACCTCCCCTTCTCTGGGCCCGTCCGCTGGCAGGCCTACGAGGGGGACTGGCCCGATCTCCCCGACTTCGCCACGGTCGAGCCGAAGGCGACCGGCACGACCGACCACATCGCGATCTCGTTCCGGACCCGCGTGGACGACTTCGCGCTGGTCTTCGAGGGCGACCTCGCCATCGAACGACCGGGTGAGTATCGCTTCCACACCGTCAGCGACGACGGGTCGCGGCTGTACGTGAACGGCGAGCTCGTCGTCGAGAACGGCGGCCCGCACGGGATGCTGCGCAAGGACGGCGCGATCGACCTCACGCCCGGCACGCACACGTTCCGCCTCGAGTACCACGACTCCGGCGGAGGCGACGGCCTCGAGGTCGGGATGGAGGGACCGTTCCGTAGGCTGGCCGCGCGGGAGGAGGGCCCAGCGGGTCGGCACGTGCTCTGGTACCGCCAGCCGGCCGCGCAGTGGCTCGAGGCCCTGCCGGTCGGCAATGGCCGCCTCGGCGCCATGGTGCACGGCGACCCGGAGTGGGAGCACCTGCAGCTCAACGAGGACTCCCTCTGGCCCGGAGCGCCGGAGCCGAGGCTCAACAAGGGGACCCCCGAGGAGCTGGAGCAGATGCGGTCCCTGCTGCTGGCGGGCAAGCCTGCCGAGGCCGATGCCCTCGCGATGCCCGCGTTCTCGGCGGGCTCGGTGACCCGCAGCCACCAGACCCTGGGCGACCTGAAGCTCCAGCAGGTGATGCCCGACGGCAACCTCGAGGACTACGCGCGGTCCCTCGACCTGGAGACCGGGATCGCACGCGTCGAGTGGCGCGTGGGCACCTGCCGCTTCACGCGCGAGGTGTTCGCGAGTGCCGTCGATCAGGCCCTCGTCGTGCGCCTGACCGCCTCGGAGCCGGACAAGCTCGAGGTCCACGCAAGCCTCTCGCGGCCAACGGAGGAGGGAATGTCCGGCCCGACGGTGACCGCGACGACCACGGGGCAGCTGCGCCTCGAGGGTGAGGCCACCCAGCGAGCCGCCCCGCTCGAGAACGGCCTCGTGGGGACGCCCTACCTCGCGCTGCTCGAGGCCACGGGCGACGGCGTGCGCGCGCGTGCCGACGGGGACGGCCTGCATGCCGCTGGCGGGACGGAGCTCGTCCTCGTCCTCACCGCGCGCACCGGCTTCGGGGGCGGCGACGCCACGCTCGCAGAGGCCGAGCTGGCCGTCACGCGCGAGCGCTCCGGAGCGGAGCTGGTCCAGCGTCACGTGGACGACCACCGCGCACTGTTCGACCGGGTGCGCCTCGACCTCGGTGAGGGTCCGGCCCTCCCGACCGACGAGCGCCTGGCGCGGGTTCGAGCCGGCGAGAGCGACCCGGCCCTGGAGGCCCTGGTCTTCCAGTTCGGGCGCTACCTGCTGATGGGCTGCTCGAGGCCCGGCACCCATCCGGCCAACCTCCAGGGGCTGTGGAACCACCACCTCGCTGCGCCGTGGAACGCGGACTACCACCTGAACATCAACCTGGAGATGAACTACTGGCCGGCGGAGGTCACCGGCCTCTCCGAGTGCCACGAGCCCCTGTTCACGTTCCTCGGCCGCCTGGCGGAGCGCGGAGCCGAGCGAGCGCGCGACTCCTTCGGCATGCGGGGCTGGGTGGCTCCCCACGCCACCGATCTGTGGGCCGCTGCGTGGACCCGCTCGGTCCAGCCCTTCTGGGGCTTCTGGCATCAGGGGGGTACCTGGCTCACCGCGCACCTGATGGAGCACTGGCGCTTCACGCGGGACGACCGCTTCCTCGCCGAGGTGGCATGGCCCCTGCTCGAGGGCTGCGCGCGCTTCCAGCTGGACTTCCTGGTGGAGGTCGAGGGACGCGGCCTGGTGAGCGGCCCCTCCACCAGCCCCGAGAACTCCTATCGCTTGCCGGACGGGACGCGCGCCGCCACGGCGATGGGGCCTGCGATGGACCAGCAGCTCGTCGCGGAGCTGCTGGACAACGTGCTCGAGGCGGCCGAGGCGCTCGGCCGCGAGGACGATGCCTTCCTCATCGAGGTGCGCGACAAGCGTGCGCGGCTCGCGCCCGGCCTCGTGCTGATGGAGGACGGGCGCATCCAGGAGTGGGACCGCCCCTACCTGGAGCCCGAGCCGGGGCACCGCCACATGAGCCACCTCTACGCCCTGCACCCGGGCCACGGGCTCGACGTCGAGCGTGATCGCCAGCTGGCTCACGCGGCACGCATGACGATCGAGAAGCGCCTCGCCAACGGCGGCGGCGGGACGGGCTGGAGCCGGGCCTGGCTCATCAACATGCTCGCGCGACTGGAGGACGGGGACGCCGCGCGGCGCCACCTGCAGTACCTCATGCAGCGCTCCATGGCGCCCAACCTCTTCGACCTGCACCCGCCCTTCCAGATCGACGGCAACTTCGGCGCGACTGCCGGCGTCGCAGAGATGCTGCTGCAGTCGGGCAACGGGCGGATCCGTCTCCTCCCCGCGCTCCCGGGCGGCTGGGCCTCTGGTTCGGTCCAAGGGCTGCGGGCGCGCGGCGGCTTCGCCGTGGACGTGGAGTGGGCGAAGGGACGCGTGGTCCGCGCCAAGCTCACGGCCCTCTCCCCGACCGCAGCCGCCACGCTCTGCGTGGACCCCGCCTGGAGCCTGGAGGGTCCCGGGCTCGAAGGGCCTCAGGTCGGCGACCGCGTGGTGCTGAGCGGCCCGCGTGGCTCGGTCTGGACGGTGACGGCCCCGTAGGCTCCGGGATCCCGCGCCCTGGCGCGGTGGTCACGCTGCGCCGACCAGGTCCGAAGGTCTCGTGACCGGGCGCCTCGGCGCCCGTGAAGGCGCACACCTCAGCGGTCGAGGACCGGGAGGATCGAGACTCGGGGTCGGCGCCAGCCGAGCAGCGGCGCGAAGTTGATGCTGACCCCGCTGCCCTCGCCGGCTCGGTTCGAGAACGAGAGCTCGAGCACGAAGTCGTGCCCCAACCGCCGGAGCACCGCCTCCGAACGGAGCGCGCCCTCCCCCGCGATGTTGTCCTGGGTGAGCAGGTCGACCTCCCACTTCGGGCCCAGCGTGACGCGCCCCCGATAGGTGATCGCCTCGTAGAGGGCGCCTGCGGCCGTGGGATCGTCCGCGCGGTTGTGGCTCAGCTGGAGCTCGAGCCCGTCGACGGGACGCACGGCGAAGGTCGTCGCGCTGTAGGCGGTCGCGCCCCCGTCGAGCCCGTAGCGGCCGTCGTGCAGGAGGCCAGTGGGGACGCCACTCACGGTGGTCTGCAGCCGCGCCAGGGCTCGCCCCGCCTCGAGGTCGGGCGCATCCAGGGGACGGTCCACGTGCTGGAGGAGGCCAAGCTCCAGGTCGAGCTGGTCGTCGCGCGAGGGACGCCGCCAGCGCATGCGGAAGCCCGCATCGAGGCGGTCGCCGCCAAGAGGATCCTCCACGCGATCGAACCGGAGCAGCTCGCCCGCGTCCTCCTCCTCCGTCCACAGC
>WTJQ01000120.1:4229-6385 GCA_011524785.1 Planctomycetota bacterium
CTCCACGCGATCGAACCGGAGCAGCTCGCCCGCGTCCTCCTCCTCCGTCCACAGCGCGCTGGTGACGCGGGCGTACGGGGCGAGCAGGGTGACGGTGCCCGCGCCAAACCGGGACCACGAACCGCCAAGCTCCAGTCCGGCCAGGGCGCCCGCGCGCTGGACGGCCCCTGCGTTCGCGCGCGAGCGGTCCCACGCCGAGGCGCGAAACTCGAGGCTGGGGACCAGCGTGGCGCCGGTGGCCCCGAGGTCCAGGGGCGCGGAGAGCTCCTGCCAGGCGTCGATCCGCGTCACCCGCTGGTCCCCGAACCCGTCCGAGAGCCCATCGAAGTCCAGCCACGGCTCCTCCAGCAGGCTGGGGTCGCCATCGCCCCGGCGGTGCAGCCGCGCGGCGTCCGCCGAGGCCGCGTAGAGCAGCGGCACGCCGAGGAACGAGCCCAGCTCGCTGGAGCCGTTCGCGTAGCCGACCGAGGGCTGCTCCTCGAGCTCCGCCCGCCACGGATCGCTCCGAACGGACACGTTGGCCTGCAGGTACTCGTCCCCACGCGCCTTGCGCCAGTGCAGGTAGGTGTCGCGCTGCTCGTACGCCAGGTACTCGCGCTCGAAGAACTCGGACTGGACCCCCGGATCGCTCTGGCGGGTCCAGACGAAGTCGAGCCACTGCTGGTCGTCGAAGGGATAGCGGCCCCGGGCGTAGAGCCAGGACCGAAGCCCGTCGCGCTCGCTGGCCGGGATCCGGATCAGGCCTCGATCCTCGCCATCGTCCGGGATCCCCCGCAGCCACAGGTCCAGCCACGCGTCCTGCTCGGCCGCCTCGGGCCGCGCCTCTCGGAGCTGCAGGCCGAGTCCGAGCAGTGGACCCCGTGAGCCGAGCCAGGCCCCCTCGTAGAGCCAGCGGCCGCGGACGTCCGCGCCGTCGAAGCCCAGCGCCTCGGCGAGCCCGAGACCGAGCGAGCCGACCTCGGTCGTCCCCTCGGTGCCGAGGGCCGTCCCGAAGCGAGCGGTGCTGGACAGGAAGATGTTCTGGATGGTGCGCACCTGGCCCTCGCCATCCTCGAAGCCCTCGAACCCTCCCTCGTCGTCGAGCACGACATCGCCAATGCCAGGCAGCGGCAGGGACAGGCCGAGGGGGAACACGAGGCGGTTCCCGCGCACGCCGAAGCGCCAGCGGCCGTCGTCGCGGGGCTCGAGCCGCAGGTCACGGCTCTGGATGACGTAGTGCGGCTCCTCGAAGGAGCAGGTGGTGAGCGTCGCCTCCTCCGCGACCAGCCCCCCGTTCGGCAGCGAGTCGAGGCGCTTGGCGAAGGCGCGCAGACGCTCGCTGCGTCCGCTGATCGGAACCTCGAACGCGAGCTCCGCCTCGGCGAGCCAGCCGCGCTGGTGCTCCACGTCCAGGTACACCTCCTCCGCGCGCGCACTGCGCTCGCCCTCCCGGTCCACCTCGACGGAGCCGGCGAAGTGCGCAGCGCGGACGTAGCGGGCAAGCTCGCCGCGGGCGAGCCGCTGGAAGGTGTTGTTCACGAGCCCCGACTCGAAGAGCGGGGGCGCTGGTCCTGGACCGGGGTCCTCCTCGAGATCGAGGTCGAGGGAGCGACCCCACAGCGCCTCGTAGGCGGCCCTCCGCCAGCGGCCCGGGTGCAGCCAGAACGCCGCGTGGTTCGCGCGCGCGGTCTGCCCCTGCACCTCGAACGTGACCCCGTGCATGGTCTGGAGCAGATCGCCCCCCATCCGATGGGGCAGGACGCCCGCGAAGCGCAGTCCCCAGCCCGGCCCGCTCGTGACGGTCCCAGCGTCCAGCTCGAGGAGGAAGTCCGTGAGGTCGAGCTCGACGAGGTCCGTGCGCACCTCGTAGCCCATCGACTCCAGCACGACCGGATTGCCCGTCACCCGGAGGCGCTGCGCGTCCATCCGCAGCGCCGAGGCCTCCACGACGGCTCCGTCCCCGTACCGCAGCCGCACGGCACCCTCCGCATCGACCGCCTTCAGGCTGTCGAGCGTGACGGTCTCCACGTCCTGCAGATCCTGTGTGGCGAGTCGGAGGAGCTGTGCCTCCAGCTGCACCGGGACCCCCTCGAGGTCCTGGGTCTCGACGAGCACGCCGCCCTGGAGGACGGTCTCCGTCGGCGCGACGGTGAGCAGGTCCGCGAAGGGGCGCGAGG
>WTJQ01000536.1 GCA_011524785.1 Planctomycetota bacterium
GGCTGGCAGGCGGTCACCGTCCTGGATGCCCAGCGGCACGCCGCGCCGGAGGGGCGGCACCTGGCAGTGCGGGCTGGGGGGCAGCCGGCCACCGTTCAAGGAACGGGCCACGTCCTGGCTGCGGGGGAGGTCGTCACCCTTCGCGCCCTCGTGAGGAGCGTGAACGGTCCGGGCGTCGCGACCGACACGCGGGCCCGGCTCGAGCTCCGCGCCGCGGACGGCACGGTCCTGGCCGCGACGGCGCGGGACGTCGATGCGCCCGAGCTGGCTGGCTCGGCGGCCACGGCGCCGATGGACGACGGGGTCAACGTGTGGCTCGACGGCGGCTACCGCATGCACTTCGCCGACGCCCCCGCATGGCAGCTGGCCTCCGACGATCCGATCCTCGACCCCTGGACGCTCGGGAGCGTCAGCGGCTTCGACTTCGACATGGCCCTCGGGACGATCCTGACGCCGCAGGGCCTGCGGGCGCTCTACCAGACCTACTACGAGGACTCGGGCTCGCCCGTCTCGATCATCTCGCTGCGGCAGCCCTATCCAGCGTCGCAGCCGCCGAGCTACCAGTGGGATCCGTCCTCCGAGGTGACGGTCCTCGAGCACGAGGGGTCGGAGTTCCCCTGGGTGATCGACGCCCACCTGTTCCAGGACCCCGACGACGGGCGTCTGTGGATGTCCTGGGGCGGCCACGTCGCGTGGGTCACCGAGCTCGACCCGGCGACCGGACGCATCTTGGGCGACCCCGCGAGCCCGCTCTTCTCGACCCATGCGCCGGGGACCCACACCAAGGTGCTGTGCTGGCCCGAGAGCGTGGCCCTGGGGGGGGATCCCGCCCAGCCGGCGGGCTGGTGCGGGGACGCGGACTCGACCTGCTACATGGAGGGTGCGGCCCTCTACAAGCACGGCGGCTGGTGGTACCTGTTCGGGACCTACGGGAACCTGGGCGCCGACTACACGATCCGCATGGGGCGCGCGCGCTCGCCGCGCGGGCCGTTCGTCGACAAGGACGGGGTCGAGCTGACGCGCTACGACGCGGGCCTGGGGCGCTACGGCGCGAGCATGCTCCTGGCGGGCGAGGGCCTGCACACCGTGCCGGGCCACCCGCACCTCTGGCGCGAGGGAGAGCGTCACTTCCTCGGCTACGACCGTCGCAGCCAGCCGGGCAACGACCAGGACCGCATGGCCGTCCGCGAGGTGCGCTTCGTCGACGGGTGGCCGACCGTGTGGGAGCCGCTCGAGGTCGTGCTGCGCGTGGACGACGTGCCCGGAGCCGCGGGACGCACCCTCACCGTGGGTCTCGCCAACGACGGTGCCGCCGGGTCCCTCGCCGGCTTCGACCGGATCGAGCTGAGCGTGGAGGGCGGCTGCGGAGGGGTCGCTCCCGTCTGCCCGGGGCAGGCCAACTCGGCCGCGAGCACGGGCGCGCGCCTCGAGCTGACCGGCTCCGTGAGCATTGCCGCGGACGACCTGCGTCTGGAGGTGTCGGACGGGCCCGCTGGCCGCAACGGCCTCCTGGTCGGAGGGGTCGCCGCCGGCTCCATCGCCGTGGGGGACGGGATCCTGTGCGTGGCGCCGCCCGTCACGCGACTCGTCCCGGCGCAGCTGGACGCCAACGGGGGAGTGAGCCTGACCGTGCCGCTCGCCTCGGGGCCGCTGGCGGGCGCGCTCCAGGGAGGCGATCGCATGCTGTTCCAGTTCTGGTTCCGGGACGGGACCTCCGGAGGCTCGAACCTGTCCGAGGCGATCGAGCTGACCTTCTGCCCCTGACGCAGTCGTCCGAGCCAAGCCGGAGGAGCTCCTCCGGGTGCGCTCCGGGATCCAGACCTCCTGCGAACCGGTCTCGACCTAGCGCGTCAGCAGATCGCGCAGGCGCTCCACGAGCGGGCCCGAGAGGTCGCTCTTGAGGGTGTCGTTGTGGAGGCGCGGGCGGGCGCGGAGGTTCGGCTCCGCCTCGAGGACGTCCACGATGGCCTGGTAGGTGTCGACCACCGGGACCTCTTGGGTCGCCATGCGCTCCAGGGCCTCCGCTCGGTAGCGCTGCAGGTCCTCCTCCCGGACGGCGTGCCTCCGGTTGGTCCCGTTGAGGGGCAGGGTCGTGAGCCAGACGACCTGCGCCCCCGTGGCACGCAGCCGCGTGACGAGGCGCTCCAGCTGGGGGCCGTACTGCTCCAGGGGCGTGACCGGGACGCCGCCCGCGGCGGCGCTCATGGCGCGGATGGCCCTCGAGCGCGGATCGCGAGTCATGAGGTCCGAGAGCCCGACGTTCAGCGCGACCACGTCCCACGGCTCCTCTCCGAGGACCTCCTCCAGGCTCTCCAGGAGCGCTCCCGAGTGCAGGTGCCCCTGGGGGGAGGTGACGACCTCGGCCTCCTCCTTCAGGGCCTGCGCCGCGTTCCGGAAGTGGCCCCCGAGGGTCGTGTCCCCCAGCAGCAGGACCCGCGGCGGCACGGGGTCCTGGGCGACCGGGTCTCCCAGCGACGCAGCGTCCTCGGGACCAGCGGCGCCCAGCAGGAGGAGCAGCCCGACCGCCAGGCCGAGCGGCGCCCTCAGCGTCGACCAGGTCGCGAAGGGCCCCCGTCCGCGGACTCGAACCCGGCCAGCACTCACACGGGCCTCCAGAGCTCGGTCATGGGTCCCGTGCTGTCCGCGAACCGATCGGCCGGGACGTCCACGGCCCTGAGCATCGACACGAACAGGTTGGCGAGCGGCACCTTCCGCTCGCCCACGAAGCGGTGGAGGTTGCCGTGCTGGAAGCCGAGCGCGCCTCCGCCCGCGACCTGGATCGGGTAGTTGCGCGTGTTGTGGGACTGGTGGGGGTGGGCCGAGCCCCACAGCACGACGGTGTTGTCGAGCATCGTCCCGCCCGGCTCCTCGACGCTCCGCAGGCGCTCGAGGAAGTAGGCGTGCTGGCGCGCGCGCCAGAGCTCCCACTGGCCCGAGATGCCCTCGGGCCGCTTGTGGGCGATGTCGTGGGTGTTCCCGCTGTAGCCGAGCACGTAGTTGGAGTAGTTGCCGATGTCGTTGGACGTCGACTGCTCGCTCTCGGTCATGAAGGTCGCGTAGCGGACGAGGTCCGTGCGCAGCGCGAGGAACAGCAGGTCGTACATGCAGCGCAGGTACTCCTCCGGCTCCTTGGGCGTGACCTCGAGGGCGACCGTCTCGGGGTCGACCTCGGGCAGGGGCTCGTGCGTCCAGCGATCGATGCGCTCGATCCGCTGCTCCGCCGCTCGGATCGAGTCGAGGTACTCGTCGACCTTCTGCTGATCGGCCCGCCCCAGCCTCCGACGCAGGCTGCGCGACTGGTCCATGACGAGGTCGAGGACCGAGCCTCGGCAGGCCAGCTCCGCGCGCACGTCCCCGAGCTCGCGACCCGCGTAGGGGCGGAAGAGGCGGTCGAAGATCTCACGCGGCTGGTGCAGGGACGGGATCGGGCGTCCGGGGCCGCGGTGGGAGAGGGTCTTGGCACGGCCGTAGCTGCCCGTGCCCCCCTCGGTCCCCAGCACCAGGGACGCGTAGCGCGTCTCGTGCCCGTGGGCGGCGGCCGCGACCTGGTCGATCGAGATGGCGTTGGTCTTCTGCGGGCCGGCCATGTCCGCTCCGGTGGCGAACACGTCCCCGGAGCTGTGCCCGCCGAGGCCATGGCCCCCCGCGTGGTCGAGCCCCTGCAGGTAGCTGACTTGCTCCTTGAACGGCGCGAACGGCGCGGTCGCCTGGTTGAAGGAGAGCGGCCCCGCATCGCGGCAGGGCCACCAGCTCCAGTCGTGGTGGGGCTGGTCGAGGTCGGTGATCCCGCTCGGCCCGTTCGGCATGTAGGCGCCGTAGGAGATGTACGTGACGACGAGGCGCTTGGGCGGAGTGGCCGACCGCGTCATGCCCTCGAGCCAGGGCAGGGCGAGGGTGGCCCCGCCCCCGCGCAGGAGCTCACGTCGACTCAGGTGCCAGGACTTCATCGTGGGTTCCCTCCCGAGAGGAGCTCCGTGCGGCAGATGGCGACCACCAGGTCCCGCAGGCGGTGGTCGTTGGCGGACGACTCGGCGAGGAGTGCCTCGACCGTAGCACGGTCACGGTGGTTCAGGTCCCGTCCGAGCGCGTAGGTCAGCAGGCGGCGCACGACGTTCTCGGCGATGTCGTCCCTGCGCTCGGCGAGGAGGTAGCGCTTCAGCTCCTCCACGCCCTCGACCACGCCCCCCCCGGGCAGGTCCGTGTCGGCCTCGACCGGAACGGTCGCGAGGGCGTCGAGCGTCGCCTCGTAGCCCTCCAGGTCCCCGTGGGTAGCGAGGTCGAAGCGCGGGACGCGGGTCCCCATGGGGGGGACACGCGGTCGGAAGCGGCCCGTGGCGTCGAACTGCTCGAGGGGGATGCCCCAGGGATCGAGGCTCGCATGGCAGTCCCTGCAGCTCTCCTGGGTGCGGTGAAGGCGGAGGACGTCCTTCAGGGTCACGGCCTCCGCGGCCTGCTCCTGGCCGACCGAGTCCTCGAGGGCAGGGACGTCGGCCGGGGGCTCCGGGACGTGCTCTCCCAGGATGGCCTCGCGCAGCCACACGGCGCGGTAGACGGTGTGCGGGACCGCCCCCGTCGAGGTGCCCACCAGCGGGGCGCCCTGGGTCAGCAGGCCGCCGAGGGGGCTCTCCGCGGGGAGCTCGACGGGGCGCAGCGCGTGCCCGCGGACGCCCTCGATGCCGTAGTGCGCAGCGAGGCGCTGGTTGAGCATGGCGAAGTCCGCGTCCACTAGCTCCAGCAGGCTCGCGTTGCGACGCAGGAGCTCGCCGACGAACCCGACGGTCTCCGCGTGCATCGCGTCCCGCACGGTCGGCCGGTGGCGGACCTCCTGTCCCGTGCGCTCGCCCGCGGCCACCGTGTAGAGGAAGCGGGGGAAGCGCTCCAGGTCGATGGGCACCGCGGGGAGCTTGTCGAGCGCCAGCCACTGGGTCGTGAACTCCTCCACGAACGCTCCCGCGCGAGGGTCGTCGAGGAGGCGCCGGGCCTGGGCGTCGAGGGTCCCCGGGTCGTGCAGGCGCCCGGCGTCGGCGAGGGCCCGCAGCTCCTCGTCCGGGAGCGAGCCCCAGAGGAAGTACGAGAGGCGCGCGGCCGTCTCGTGCTGGGGGTTTCCCGCTCCCGCGACGTGCAGGAGGAAGTCCGGGGACGCCAGCGCGAGGGCCAGGGTCTCGCGCATGGACTCCTCCAGGGTCTCGAGCCCGAGCTCGCGGGCGACGATGGCGTGGACCTCGGCGTAGCGCTCGACCTCCTCGTGCGCGACGGGCCGCCGGAACGCGCGCGGCAGGAAGCGGGCGAGCACCTCGCGGACGTAGGCCTCCGGGTCGTCCTCGCGGAGGGGGGAAGCGAACAGGATGCGGGTGTGGTGCTCGGGCGGCCAGACGTCGATGACCGGCGCCTCGAACTCGATCCACTCGACGACCGCGCGCGGCTTGGTCAGCGGGTCAGGCCGATCGTTGAGCGTGCCGTCGTCGAACACGTTGACCGGAGTGACGGTGAGGTGGGGCGGCGTGATGACGAGGCGCCCATCGATCTTCCCGCCCCTGCGATAGCGGTGCTCCGGCTTGCTGGGGAAGTTCTCGATCCGGCCCGTCAGCTCGAACGTCCGCGGCTCGTCGACCGTGTTGGTGAGGCTCAGCGTCCCGACGACGCCCGCTGGCGCCAGGGGCTCGGCGCCGTGGCCGGCGATGTCGTGCCCGAGCATGATGCGCAGGGGGACCTCCGTCTCGCCCTCGGGGAGGATCGCGCTGGCGCGCACGCGGATCCGGAACGCGCCCGTCGAGGGCCACTCGAAGACGCGCATCCCGTTGACCACGGTGTTGTTGCGATTCCCGAAGACCCCGAGCTCGTCCCGCTGCATGGCGGTGGGGTCCGGCATGCCGCGCTGGGTGTCCGCTCCCCAGGACTGGCGCTTGCGGTGGATCTCCGGCGGCGTCGGATCCACCAGCACCGAGGCCATGGCTCGGCGCGCGTTCTCCTGGTAGCGGTCCAGCTGCTCGAGGCCGAGCAGCAGGTCGCTCGCGTTGTTGCGGAAGCGGTAGGGGCGCGAGGGGTCCTCGGGGAGGTTGGCCGTCAGGTCCAGCTCGATCCCCAGCAGGTCGCGGAGCGTGTTGTGGTACTCGAAGTTCGTGAGCCTGCGGACCACGGGGACCTCGTCGGCCGTGTCCAGTCGAGCCTCGAGCCAGGCGACGGCAGCGGAGAGCTCGGCCTCTGCGGGGCGGGGCCTCTCCTCGGGGGGCATCTCACCGCTCGCGACCCGCTCGAGGACCGACTCCCACAGCTCCGGATCGCCCTCCTCACCGCTTGCGAGCTGCACGAGGCTGAGGCCGGCCTTCGGGCGCTCCGACCCGTGGCACTCGAGGCAGTGCGTCTCGAAGAACCGGGCCTCTCCGG
>WTJQ01000253.1 GCA_011524785.1 Planctomycetota bacterium
GGACGACGATCCCCATCCGGATCCACCTCCCCGAGTTCGACCTCGAGGTCCCCCGTCGTGAGCTGGGGGACGAGGAGTTCATGGAGGAGTTCACCAAGTACCACTCCGAGGAGCTCGGCGAGAACGCGCTCGTGGGGAGCATCGGGTACGAGGTGCTGCGGCAGCACGCGGTGCGCTTCGACCTCGCTCAAGGCTCGCTGCACCTGCGGCCCCTCGGGGCCGAGCCCGCTGGGCCGGTCCGCCCCGCGGAGAACCAGGACGGGTCGTGGACGCTGCCCCTCTCGGAGCACGCGGGGCTGCTGTGGCTCACCGTGGTGGGCGAGGGCGGGACGCCGTTCGCCATGGCGGTGGGTTGCAGCCGCGCCGACACCCTGGTCGATGCGGTGGTCTGCGAGCAGCGCGGCCGTCCGGCCGGCGACCTCGGCAAGCTGCTGCTGGGCGGCATCGACCTCGCGGAGTTCGTGGCGCCGCGCCCCGAGCCCCTGGCCCTGGTCCACCCCGACGAGCCCCTGGGCGTCCTGGGCATCAACCTCCTCCGTCACCTCTCGCTCGACG
Source organism: Planctomycetota bacterium (assembly GCA_011524785.1). Taxonomy (GTDB): domain Bacteria; phylum Planctomycetota; class UBA1135; order UBA1135. The sequence continues at coordinate 556 of WTJQ01000253.1, forward strand.
TCGACCGGCGGGCCCGCGCGGCGGTCGTGCGCGTCACGCGCCCGGCCGAGTTCCCGGAGGCCGACCTGGACTTCTTCCGCGCGCGGCTCAGCGAGGACGCCGACACGCTGGAGGAGCACCTCGAGCGCCACGCCGAGGCGCGCCTCGCGCGGGAGGCCGCAGAGCTCCTGCTCACCTGGCGCTTCGACGAGTTCGCCGAGGAGGAGGACACCACGCGCGCCGTGGACTGGATCGCGCGGACGACGCCGGAGGACCTCCGGACGACGCGGATGCTCGACCTCATGAAGGTCCTTGCCGACGACGCCCGCAGCGCGGAGCTCCTCGAGGCCGGCCGGCTCGGGATCGAGGCGGGCCGCGAGGACCGCTACCCCAACGCGGTCCACGAGGTCCACGGCCGCATGGGCCGCGAGCGCCTCGCGCGGGACGAGGGGCGCGAGGCCTGGCGCCACCTGCTGAGCGCCTCCTTCGGCCTGCCCTCGAGCGGGCCCATCAACCTCGACCTCGGGCGCTACTACGAGAGCCAGGGACGCTACCGGCGAGCCTTCTCCCGCTACGTCCAGGCCGTGCTCGACGCCGAGAGCGGGCCGGACGCGCTCGAGGCCATGGCGCGCGTGCAGCCGCTGCTGGATCCGGACGAGCCCTTCGGCGTCGATCTGATCGAGCGCATGATCGCGGGCAAGGTCCGGAGCTACGGAGCGCCGACGCGCTACGAGCCGGACGCCGACGACCCGCCCTCGCGCACGGTGCTGGTCGAGTTCTTCACCAACGCCTGGCTGGGGGACGACACCCGTGGAGCCATCGGCGGGGCCCTCGGGTTCGAGGGCGCGGCGGCGTACTTCGAGGACGCGCCCGTCGTCTTCCTCTCGCACCACCTCCCCGAGCCGCGGGTCGACCCCCTGTGCACCGCGCTGGGCGCCTCGCGGGCCGCTCGCGTGGGCGCCGGCGGCCCCACGGCCATCGTGACGGACGGCGTCCGGCGATCGGCCGGCGCGGGACGCTGGCGGGACGCGGAGGCCATTGCGAAGCTCGCCCGTCGTGAGATCGAGGGACGGCTGGCTCGGCCCACGGACTGGGAGCTCGGACTGGAGGGCTCCCTCGAGGGCGGGACGGTCCGCGGCGCGCTGGACGTGCTCGGCCCGACCGAGGCCGATCGCAACCTCGTGGTCGTGCTGACCGAGCGGGGCGTCCTGTTCCCGGGCAAGACCGGGGTGGTCGTGCACCGGCACCTCGCCCGGGCGGCGCTGACGGCTCCTGGGGGCGTGGGCTGGGACCCCGTGGACGGGTATCAGCGCGTGGAGTTCGAGGTTGCCCTGGAGACCGTGACGCGAGGGCTGGAGGAGCACCTCGACGAGCTGGCGCGGACGGGCGTCGGCACGACGGTGCGTGTGTCGACGCGCATCGACCCGGCGCAGGTCGGGCTCGCGGCCTGGGTCGAGGACGCGGTCACCGGCGAGGTCCTCCAGGCGGCCCAGCTCTTCCTCGGACCGGAGGACGAGGAGTGAGTCCCGACCTCGGCGCCCTCCGCGGCCAGCTCGACGACCTCGCTGCGCAGGCGGGGCGCGGGCTGCGGCTGGCCCGCGCGCGGGCGGCCGGCATCGACGGCGTCGAGCGGGCCGCGCGGCACCTGTGGGTCCTGGCGCTGCTCGCGCTGGGCCTCGCCCTGATCGGGCTCGACGTGCCGGTGGGGACCCTCCTGCTTCTCGGGCTCCTCGCGCTGGCACTGGCGGGCGCGGTGCCCGCATGGCGCGCCGGCGCCCGCCGCGTCGACCGCGTCGAGGCCCTGGCCGTCGTCGATGAGCGCCTGCACCTGAGCGGGCGGCTCCAAGTGGCCGGCGAGTTCCTCGATCGCGCGCGTCGCACGCCGTTCATGGTCGCGGCCCTCGAGGACGCGGCCACCTGGGTCCGCGGGGCTCAGGGCGTCGAGCTCGTGCACCCGGTCGAGCCCCTCCGCGGCGGCTGGTTCGCGCGGCGTCTCTCCGGCGCCCTGGCCCTGTTCCTCGCGGCGGCCCTCGTGGTCCCCGGCCCGCTCCGGGAGCGTGCCGAGGAGCTCGTCGCTGACGTCCAGGACGCGGTCGCCGACCTCGTGGAGGGCGTGCGGGATCGGGTCGCCGTCCTGGAGCGTGATCCGGTCGCGGTGCCCGAGCCGGAGCTCCCCGAGACCCGGCCTGCGGACGCGGCCGGCGCCGCGGAGCTCACCGAGGATCCGCGCGGCGACGTCAGCGAGCGCGAGAAGGACAGCAAGGGCAGCACGGGGCAGGGACGCTCCGCCGAGGCCAACTCGACCTCCAGCGACTCGAGCGCACGGGGGGCACCCTCTGATCAGGCGCAACCCTCCAAGGAACCCGAGAAGCGCCCCAAGCCCGGTAAGAAGCCCAAGGCGAAGCCCCGCAAGCAGGACTCCAAGCCGCGCGCCAAGGAGCCCGAGCCGTCGGCGACCACGACGGGGGCGGGCTCGTCCAAGGGCTCGGGTCGCAACCCGACGGCCTCGGAGTGGTCCAGTCCCGAGCAGGCCCCGGCCCCGGACGACGCGGAGATCGACGAGGACGAGGAGGTCGATGACGACGAGGAGGAGCAGGAGTCGCGCGGTGGCGTGCAGCCCTCCCTGCGCGATCGTCGTCCCCCCGTCAGCCGCGACCTGCGGATCGGCTTCGGCAACCGGCCCAACCCGGACGCCAACGGCCGCGGCGGCCCCTCGGAGCAGAAGAAGTCCCGCGGTGTCGCGAGCCTCGTGCTCGGCGTGCCGATCCCCGACCGCGTCAAGGGGCGCCCCGGCCCGGGACGCACCAAGGTGACCCAGGAGCGCGTGCTGCCCAAGGCCGAGGACGCCGCGCCGCGCCCCGCCGAGACCGTGACGCCTCGCTCCCGCCCCGAGGGACGCCTCCCCGAACTGGACCTCGAGCCGTGGGTGCGCGGCATGGTCCGCGACTACTTCCAACGCCTGCGCAGCGGCGCGGGCAGCCCCGATCCCAGGACGACCCCATGACGACGACAGACGCATCCGGCGCCGCGCACGCGGCGGCCGCCCGCTTCCGCGAGGTGCACGACAAGGTGAAGGCCGAGGTGCACAAGGCCATCGTGGGTCAGGAGGAGGTGATCGACGCGGTCCTCGCCGCCCTGTTCGCCGGGGGCCACGTGCTCCTGGAGGGCGTGCCCGGGATCGGCAAGACGATGCTGGTCCGGGCCGTCGGGGACGCCCTCGACCTCTCCTTCTCGCGCATCCAGTTCACGCCCGACCTGATGCCGGCCGACGTGCGCGGCACCGAGGTGCTGGTCGAGGCCGAGGGTGGGGGCCGGGACCTCGAGTTCCGCGCGGGCCCGATCGTGGCCAACCTCGTCCTCGCCGACGAGATCAACCGCGCGACGCCCAAGACCCAGTCGGCCATGCTCGAGGCCATGCAGGAGCGACAGGTGACGGTCGGGGACCGGACCATCGCCCTGGACGAGCCCTACTGCGTGATGGCGACCCAGAACCCGGTCGAGCAGGAGGGCACCTACCCGCTGCCGGAGGCGCAGCTGGACCGCTTCCTCTTCAAGGTCGTCGTCGGCTATCCCAAAGAGGCCGACTACGCCCGCATCCTGGCCCTCACTACCGGCGTCGACGCCGAGCAGCCGGGCGCCGTCTCCAACGCGGAGGAGGTCCTCGAGCTGCGGCGCACCGTCCGCGAGGTCGAGGTCGGCGAGTCCGCGCAGGAGCACGCCGTCCGCCTGATCATGGCGACCCAGCCGGGCTCGCCCTACGCCCCGCAGCTGGTCGAGGACGCCGTCGCGCTCGGCTCGTCGCCGCGTGGCGCGCAGGCGCTGATCCTGGCCGCCAAGGTGCAGGCCCTCCGTGCCGGCCGCTTCGCCGTGGCCGCCGAGGACGTGCGTGCCGTCGCGATGCCCTGCCTCCGCCACCGCGTCCTGCTCTCCTTCCAGGGGCAGGCGGACGGCGTGACCGCGGACCAGGTCGTCGAGGCGGTCCTCGCGGCCGTGCCGCTGCCTGGCGCCGGCCTGTAGCGCAGAGCCCTCCGTCCGACGCGATGCCTGCTCTCGCCCGCACCGACCTGGTCGACCCCGCCCTCTTCGAGGCGGCCCGACGCCTGCACCTCGACGTGCAGCGCGTGGCGCCCCGTGGGCGGTTCGCCGACCACCGCTCGCGGGACCGAGGCACGGGCATCGAGTTCGAGGACCATCGCCCCTACACGGTGGGGGACGACCTGCGGGCCGTCGACTGGAACCTCGAGCGTCGCAGCGGACGCCTCTTCGTGCGGCTCTTCGAGCAGCAGGAGGACGTCCCGCTCTACCTCCTGCCCGACGTCTCGGGCAGCGCCTTCCTCGAGACGCCTCCGCGAGCGCTCGCCGGCCTGCGGACCACGGTGCTGCTGGCGGCAGCCGCGCTGTTCCAGCACGACACCGTTGGCGTGTTCCCCTTCGCGGAGGACCTGCAGCTCCTGGCGCGGCCCGCAGCAGGCCGCAACCTGGCGGTGACCCTCGCCGACCGCCTCGCGGCCCTGGAGCCGGGGGGCAGGACGGACCTGCCGCGAGCGCTCGAGCGCCTCGCCTCGATGCGCCTGCGCTCGGGGATCGTGGCGGTGGTCAGCGACTTCTTCGACCCCGCGGGGATCGAGGCCGTGACGCGGGCCCTCGGGCGTTTGCGCCACCGCTTGCTGCTGATCCAGCTGACGCGCGGCAGTGACGCGGAGCCTGGGCTGGCGGGCGACCTCCGCCTCGTCGACTGCGAGAGCGGCTTCGCGGAGGACGTGTCCATCACGCCGGCCGTGCGCGCGCGTTACCGCGAGGCGTACGCGGCCTGGGAGGGAAGCCTGGCGGCGTTCTGCAAGCGCCGGGGCGTGCCGCGCATCCAGGTCGACTGCGACGGGGACGCCGTGGCCCAGGTCTCGGCGGCGCTGCGGGGTGAGACCGCTGCGGACGCGGCGAGCGGAGCTGCCGCTGGGGAGGTCGCGTCGTGAACCTCAGTCACCTGTCGCCGGCAGCCTTCGCTGCGGGACTCGCAGCGCTTGCGGGCGGTCTCTACCTTCTCCAGCGCCTGCGCGTGCGCCATGCCCGGGTCGAGGTCGTCACGACCCTCTTCTGGAAGCAGGTGCTCGAGGACACGCACGCGCGAGAGCTCACCCAGCGCTTCCGACACCTGCCGGCCTACCTGCTGCTCGTCGCCGTGGCCGCCTCCCTGTGGAGTGGGGTCGCCGGGGTCGAGGCGGAGCGTGACTCGGGCCGTCGCACGGTCCTGCTCCTCGATCAGTCCTCGCTGGCAGCGGTCGGCGACCGCTGGGACGGCTGGGGACGCCTGCTGCTGGATCTGCACGGGCGCTGCGATCCCGACCGGACCACGGTGGTGGCTTGCGGCGCGCAGCCTCGCACCCTCGCGAGCGAGGGGGAGGCCACCCCGGTCCTCCGCGAGCGGTTGGCGGGCCTCGAGCCAGAGCTCACCGCGCCCTCGATGGAGAGCACCCTCCTCGGCCTGCTGCGGACGAAGCACGACCTCGAGCCCTGGCGCCTGGTCCTCGTCGGCGAGGCGCCGGTCACGGCCGGCCTCGCGGAGGCCCTCCCGGAGGAGGTCGAGCTCACGCGGGCCACGCTCCCCACCGCCTCGGCCCTCGACGCCCCCGGGCTGCTGGCCGTCGGGACGGGGCACGGGGCGGCGTGGACCGAGGCGACGGTCCTGGTCCGCGCGCGTGCGGCTGGCACGGGCCCGGGCGCCGGCGCCCGGCCCGAGCTCCTCCTGGATGGGCAGCCCTGGACGGTCGCTCCGTTGCAGGAGGGTGCGGCGTGGCGCTACGAGGGGTTGCC
>WTJQ01000298.1 GCA_011524785.1 Planctomycetota bacterium
ACCCGGTACGGGTTGTAGCCGTCGGCGGTCGACGCGTTCACGAAGCGCGTGACCGTGGCCTCGAGGTAGGCGGGGAAGGAGGCGCACAGGGCCTCCCAGTTCTGGAAGATGTCGCGCCAGTTGCCCTGGTAGGCGTAGGGCGAGCCGGTGCGCGTGCGCGGCCGCGAGATCGCGAAGGCGTTCCAGGGGCGGCTCGGGTCGCCGTGGCGGCGGCTGAAGCGGAGCGGCAGGTACTCCGAGACCACGCGGACGAGGTCGGGGTCGCCGGTGGCGCGCGCGCGCTCGCAGGCCTCCTCCCGGGTGCAGCGCTCGGGCAGCGCGGTGAGCAGCGCGTCGTGGCGCTCCGCGAGGCGGGGGGCCACCTCGGCCACGTAGGCGGCGAGGTCGTCCCCGGGGACCGCGCCCCCCTCCTCGAACACACCGCCGCGCATGATGTTGAACAGCGTGTTCGCGAAGTGGCGAGCGTCCTCGAGGGGGCTCCCCGTGCGCTGGACGCCGTCCGCGCGGGCGACGAGGCGCACCACCTGGCGTGCGTTGTCGTCCGCATCCGCATCGAGGTCGGCCGCCGTGATCCGGCCGCCCTCGAGGGCGGCCTGGAGGTCGGCCACCGCCGCCGAGTCCTGCTCGACCTCCGCGACGAGGCGCCAGGCCGCGGTGCTCCCCGCCTGGATGCGCAGGTCCGCCCGGACCAGGTACGCGCCCCGCACCCCGCGCACGTCCGCCTCGGCCTGGACCTCCTGGCCGCGACGGAACCGCTCGACCTGGCGCTCCGAGAGGAGGATGCGCGGGGCCTCCAGGCCCTCGCACCAGATCGTGTTGACGGCCAGGGCCTCGCTCGGCTCGGGCCGGTCCACGGGGACCGAGCTGAGGCGGTAGAGGGCGAGGCCGGTTCCCGCGCACAGCTCCGTGCGCTTGTAGGCGTCGACCAGCGTGCTGTACGCGGTCTGCATCCCCGTGTCCACGCCGGCGGGGAGCACGTCGAGCAGCCCGTCGAGCACCTCGACGGTGACCTCCTCGCCCCGCTCCTCCAGCAGCTCCACCTGGCGCTGGAAGCCGAAGCGCTCGCCGCTGGTCCAGGTCGCGCGGAAGGTCAGGCCGAGGGCGGGGTTCCGCTCCTCGAACACGAGGCGCGTCCCGGTGACGCTCTTCGCCAGGCTCCGCTCAATCGGGTCGAGGGGGAGGGTGCCCGGTAGGAAAGGCTCCCACAGGTGCACGCGGCCGTCGCGGTGGACCCGCAGCACGGTCCGCGGGCCGCGGCGCCCGGAGGCGTCGTGCACGCGGTCGTCCGTGGTGTAGGGGAACAGCGCCCCGCGCGCGTCGCGGCGCCCTGCGGTCAGGCCACCCGCACTGGACACGAACAGCCAGTGATCACTGGCGCTGATCAGCGAGATCAGGAACGGGGGCAGCGCGTCCACCCCGTCGATGCGGTAGTGGGACTCGCCGTCGAGCTCGACGAAGCGTCCTTCCGGAGCAGGCGTGCTCGGCGGAAGTGGCGCGGGGCCCAGGTGGAGGGGCTGCATCAGCGACGCTCGTACACCCGCACGTGCTCGATCTCGAACCGCTGCGGCCCGGCATCGGCAGCCACCGGTCCTCCCATGCCCCCGCCCATGGCGAGGTTCAGGATCAGGCACTGGGGCTCGGCGAAGGGCCACTCGAGGGCGTCCGCGGTCTTGTCGTAGGTGTAGTAGTGCTCCCCGTCGACGTACATCCGCACCTCGCCCTCGTCCCACTCGCACACGTAGTCGTGGAAGGCCTCGCTCATGTCGGCCACCGGCAGGACGTTCGAGATGTGGTTGCCCTGCTTGAAGTAGTAGGCGCGCGTGTGGCACGAGGCGTGGTTGATCCCGTCGCCCGTGGCGTCGTCGATCTCCCGGCCCACCGCCTCGCAGATGTCGATCTCACCGCAGTAGGGCCAGGAGAGCTCGTCGCGATAGGCGTCCCCCAGGGTCCAGCCCGCGGCCCACGTGCCGTCGGTCGCGGGCACCTTGGCGCGGATCTCGATCCGCCCGTACTGGAAGGCGACCTTGCCGCGCGTGGTCAGGCGTGCGGAGGTCCACGAGGCACCGCCGTCGACCGGGTGGGCCTCGATGACGAGACGTCCGCCCTCCTGGCGTGCGTTCGCCGTGGAGTCCTCCGTGTAGTACTGGAGCTCCTTGTTGCCCCAGCCCCAGTTGCCCAGGTCGTGGGTCCACTTGGCGGGGTCGGGAAGGCCCTCCCCGTCGAACTCGTCCGCCCAGGCCAGCTCCCAGGAGCTGCCCTCGGTCGACTGCACGAGGGTCTGCGGGGTCTCCACGTGGGGACGCAGCAGGGTGAGGCGGACGTCCCGCACGACGCAGGCCTCGCCTCCGGCGTGGAGGCGGACCGGGATCGTGCCCGCGGCGAGGGGCGAGCCCTCGCGGACGAGGGTGTGGGCGCCACCCGGCGTGTGGATCGGGCCCGTGATGTCGTACGTACGACCGTCGGCGTTGTCGGGGTACGCCTCGAGCCAGACCACTGCGCCTTGGCTGACCTCCACGTCGAGCTCGCAGCGGTAGCGGCCCGTGACCGGGACCTCGAGCTCGAAGTCGGCGGTCATCTCCCCGGCCCTCACCCAGGTGCGGGTGAAGGTGTCGGGGATCGGCTGGCTGCCGTCGTGCCCTGCGGTCGCGGCGCAGGCAGCCGCGAGGAGGGGGAGGAGGTGGAACGCCGCTTGGCGGAGGCGGAGGGGACGCATGGGAATCAGCCGACGAGCTCGGCCTCGAGCTCCTCGAGGCTGCGCCCCTTGGTCTCGGGGACGACGAAGATGGTGAACAGGAGGGCGAGCACCGCGAAGGTGCCGAAGATCGCGAACACGTTCGCTGGGCCGAGGGAGCCCATCCCCACGGGGAAGGCCTGCTGGACCAGGTACGAGATCGCGGAGTTGAAGAAGCCCGCCACCGAGATGGCGAGGCCCCGGACCCGCAGCGGGAAGATCTCCGAGAACATGGCCCACATCACGGGGCCGAGGGAGATCGCGAAGCCCGCGATGAAGAGGCAGATGGCGAGGAGGACCAGGGTGCCGTTGATCGAGAGGGCCTTCTTGGCGAGGTCCTGGGCCTGGCCCATCAGCGCCGCGCCCTCTTCGGGGGGGAGGGGCGAGGCCGCCGCCTCGAGCGCCCACACGAAGCTCCGCTGGTCGCCGAACTCCTGGCCCGTCACGCCCTCGAGCGCAGCCTGGGTCGACTCACCGAGCGAGGCCGCGACCTCCGGGGTGAGGGTGTAGGTGGCCTGCTGGAAGCTGTAGGCGTTCGTGAAGAGGGCGACGGCCATCAGGCTGGTGCCGACCAGCAGCAGCGGGCGCCGGCCGGCCCGGTCGATCAGCCACATGGCGATCAGCGTGAACCCCACGTTGACGAGGCCCACCACGATGGCCTGGAACAGGGCCGAGTCGCGGTCCGCGCCCGACATCTCGAAGATGGTCGGGGCGTAGTAGAAGATCGCGTTGATGCCGGTGATCTGCTGGAAGAAGCCCAGGCCCAGGCCGATCGCCATGACCTTGACCATGCGCCGGTTGAAGAGGTCCCCGAGCCGCGCCCGGCTCGCGCTGGCGGCCTTGGCGAGGCTCTCCTCGATCACGCGCAGGGCCTCGTCGGCGGCGCCGGCTCCGCTGGTCCGCTGGAGGACCGCGAGGGCCTCGTCCGTCCGCCCCCGGGACGCCAGCCAGCGGGGGCTCCGCGGTACGAGGAAGAGCAGGCCCAGGTAGAGCGCTGCCGGGATCGTCTCGACGCCCAGCATGATGCGCCACGCGTTCTCGTTCGTGATGGCCCCGTCCTCGGAGATGGCGCCGTTGATGAAGTAGTTCGAGAAGAACGAGGCCGAGAACCCGAGGACGATGTTCAGCTGGTTGAACGACACCAGCTTGCCGCGCTGCTCGGGAGGCGCGATCTCGGCGATGTACATGGGCGCGATCAGCAGCGCGCCGCCGACGCCGAAGCCCCCGACGACCCGGGCGATGACCAGCAGGTCCGCGTTGGGGGCCCACGCGCTGCCGGCGGCCGAGACCGTGAAGAGGGCCGCGGTCAGCATGAGGATCGGGCGGCGCCCATAGCGGTCGGCCAGGGGGCCAGCGATCGCCATGGCGAGGGTCGCGCCGAGGGTCAGGCAGGCCACGACCCAGCCGACGCTGGCGTCGTCCAGCGCGAAGCCCTCCCGGACCGGCTCGACCACGCCGCCGATCACGCCGCTGTCGAAGCCCATCAGGAAGCCGCCCAGCGCCACGACGAGCGAGATGAGCATCACGTAGGAGGAGCTGGGGGCGCCGACGGGCGGATTGCCGCTGCTGTTCATGGTCGAGAGGTTAAGGGGCCGTGGCCTTGGACGGTGGCGCGGGCGGGGGTTCCGCGACCTTTCCGAGGCACCATCGGTCCCAGAACCTCCGGTCTTGTCCCAGCGTCCTCTGGCGGCTCCTCCAGCGCCTTGCATCGCCACTCTCGGCTCGGAACCATCGGTCGCGGGCGCCAGGCGCCGAGCTCCTCCATGCGCAAGATCCTCGGGGCCCTGATCGGGGCCGTCATCGTTCCCCTCTTCCTCGGGGGAGGGCCGCTCGCCCTCGGCTGGGTCGATGGCCGGACCGGACTGGTGCTCGCGGGGGTGGCGGTCCCGGTGGGCCTCGTCCTGGGCTGGCGGCGACCGCGGCTCTTCCTGTTCTTCCTGACCGACGCCCTCCTCGAGATCGGCGACTGAGGCGGAGGTCCCTTGCCGAGCGAGACCACGAGGGGGATGGACTGGCTGCTCGGGTGCGCTCTGGGCGCGCTCGCGCTGTCCTGTGGAGGTGGCCCCCGGGACGGGGAGCCTTCCCGCTCCGTCGTCCTCGTGACCTGTGACACCCTGCGGCGCGACGCCCTCGAGCCCTATGGGGCCCCGGCCGGATGCAGTCCGAGCCTTGCGAGGCTGGCCGAGGAGGCGCTGGTGTTCGAGGACGCCTGGTCCGGCGCCTCGTCCACGCTGCCAGCGCTCTCCAGCCTCTTCACGCGGCGGACGCCGGACGAGCTGGGGGTGACGGCCGGCAACCGCTTGCTGCTCGGTCCCGAGGTCGTGACGCTCACCGAACGCCTCAGTGAGGCCGGGATCGAGACGGCGGCCTTCGTGTCCAACGCGGTGCTCCGGCGCTTCCCCACCCCGATCGGGGAGGTCGCGCTGGCGCAGGGCTTCGAGCACTACGACGATCGCATGGCCGCGAAGGAGCGCAACCGGCGCCTGCTGGAGCGGAATGCGCCCGACACCGTGCGGGCCGCGCTCGACTGGCTGGACGCGCGGGAGGATCCGCTGCGCCCCTCGTTCCTCTGGCTCCACTTCATCGAGCCCCACGGCCCGTACACCTCCGGGGAGCCCCTCGAGCTCGAGGGGGAGGAGCCTACGGCGGAGCTCCCCCTGGGGACGACCGATCGGGGGCTCGGGGAGATCCCGCGCTACCAGGACCTCGGCGGCGAGCGGGACCCGGCGGCCTACCGCGCCGCCTATCGAGGCGAGGTGCGCTACCTGGACGCGGCCATCGGGGACCTCCTCGAGGGACTCCGCACGCGCGGGCACCTGGATCGCTCGACCTTCGTCCTGTCGGCGGACCACGGCGAGTCCCTGGGCGAGCGCGACTGGTGGTTCACCCACGGCCAGTCCCTCGCGCCCGAGCTGGTGCGGGTCCCCCTGATCGTCCGCGTGCCGGGCGCAACCATCCGGGGCCGGCGCGCTGGCCTGGTCGGACCCTTCGCGCTCCACGACACGCTCCTCTCCTCGGCCGGCGTGCTGCCCCCCGAGCGCAGCGTCACGACGCCCGGGGCCGAGCACTGGGACCCGCTCGTCGTGCAGCAGCGAGGGCGCCCGGGCACCGCGACGCACGAGACCGCCGTCACGGACGGGCGGTTCCGGCTCACCTGGGACGGGGCGGGTGGTGAGCGCCTGACCGATCTCTGGTCGGATCCCGCGGAGGAGCGAGACCTTCGGTCGCAGCGTCCGGGCGTGGCGGATCGGCTGCGGGAGCGCTTCCGGGGCTTCGGCGAGCAGCGCCGTGTCCTCCCGGAGGTCCGCGCGCTCCACGTCAACGACGTCTTCGACCTGCGGGCCGCGGCGCAGCACGGCCGAGAGCTCGAGGCCCTGGGGTACGGCGGCGACTGAGGTCGGGGGCGGGTATCCTCCCGGCATGGCAGCTCCGTTCCGGGTCGGGATCGTCGCCGACGACCTCACGAGCGCGGCCGATGGGGGCGGCCCCTTCGTGGAGGCAGGGCTCACCTGCACGGTGGGGTGCGCCGGGCGAGTGCCCGAGACCGGCGAGGTGCGCG
>WTJQ01000419.1 GCA_011524785.1 Planctomycetota bacterium
CTCCCAGCGCCGCGGCTCCCCGCCCGCCTTCCTGCGCGCCTTCGGGCTGCCGGACGCCGCCTCGACCCAGGGCACACGCCCCGAGACCAACGTCCCGGCCCAGGCCCTTGCGCTCCTCAACGGCGACCTGGCGCGCGAGGCTGCCCGAGGCCTCGCGGCTCGGGCCCGTCGCGAGGGTGCAGCGAGTGACGGGGCCGCCGTCGAGCGCATGTGGGGCCTCGCCCTCGGACGCGCGCCGGCCAACGACGAGCGCGCGGCGGCCCTCGCGTTCCTCGCGGACCTGACCGCCATGCGGGACGAGGCCGCGGGCACCCACGCAGCGGCCCTCGCCGAGGAGGCCCAGGCCGTCGCCGGCGCCGAGGAGCTCCTCGCCAGCGGACGGGCGCGGGTGCGAGAGGCCCGCGGTGAGGAGACGACGCCGACCTCGACCCTGCCCGCGCCGATCGCGGCGTGGGAGTTCGAGGGCGACCTCGACGACGCGATCGGCTCCCTCCACGGCGAGCTCATCGGGGCCGGTCGCCTCGAGGACGGCGCGCTGGTCCTGGAGGGCGGCTGGGTGCTGACGCCCCCCCTCCCACGCGACCTCGGAGCCCGCACCCTCGAGGCCCGCGTCCGGCTCGACGGCCTCGACCAGCGAGGCTCCGGGCTGGTGACCGTGCAGCAGCTCCAGGGCGGGGTCTTCGACTCGATCGTCTTCAACGAGCGCCGGCCCGGCGAGTGGCTCGCGGGCAGCGACTTCTTCAATCGCACCGACGACCTGGGGGGGCCGCCCGAGCGCGAGCAGGACTTCGTCGTCCTGACGATGACCTACGCGGAGGACGGAACCATCACGGCCTACCGGAACGGGGCTCCCTACGGCGCCCCCATCCGCAAGAGCGAGCTCGTGACCTACGAGGCCGGCAGGTCGCAGTTCCTGCTGGGCGGCCGCCACGGGAGCCGGACCGGGATGGCCGGCACCCTGCGTGGCGCCCTCGACCATGCCCGCGTGTTCGATCGCGCCCTGACGCCGGACGAGGTGGCCGCGAGCGCGGCCAGCGACCCCGACTTCGTGACGCGCGCGGACGCGCTGCGCGCGCTCGAGCCCTCCGAGCGGCGGCGGCTCGAGGACCTGGAGCTCCAGGCCACGGAGGCCCGGGCGCGCGCGGAGGCCGTCGACGCCCTCGCCACCAGCCCGCCCGACCAGCCGTGGACCGAGCTGGCGGCCGCCCTGTTCCTGCTGGAGGAGTTCCGCTACCTGCCATGAGCCGCCCCCCTCGCCCCGACCTCGACCGGCGCGCCCTGCTGGGCCAAGCCTCCAGCGGCTTCGGCCTGCTGGCCCTGGGCTCCCTCCTCGGCGAGCAGGCCGGCGCGGCTGCGCGCGGCGGCCATGGTCCCTCGCACGGACTGCATCCGGCGGCCCGCCTCACCCCGCGCGCCAAGCAGGTGGTGCTCTGCTACATGAGCGGCGGGATGAGTCATCTGGACTCCTTCGATCCCAAGCCGCGGCTGGCTCGCGAGGCCGGGGAGCCCATGCCCATGCGCGTCGAGCGCACGCAGTTCGACGACAACGGGCGCATCTTCCCGAGCCCCTTCCCCTTCACGCGCCACGGGGAGAGCGGGCTGCCGATCTCCTCGCTGTTCCCCGAGCTGGCCCGGCACGCGGACCGCATGGCGGTCGTGCGCTCCATGACCTCCCCCGCCAACGAGCACGCGCAGGGGAACATCTTCTTCCACACGGGGTTCCAGTTCGAGGGGCACCCCACCGCCGGCGCCTGGGTCGGCTACGGCCTCGGGTCCATGAACCGCGACCTCCCCGGCTACGTGGTCCTGCGCGCAGGGGGCTCGAGCCTGCCGATCGGCGGCGTGGGCATGTACGGCAGCGCCTACCTCCCCGCCCAGCACCAGCCCTCGATCCTGGAGGCGGACGCCGTGCAGGCGGTGCGCGACGTGCGCCCCCGCGGCAGTCTGGAGCTGCAGGGCCGACGGCTCGACCTGGTCCGCCGGCTGGGGCGCGGCTTCGCGGACGCTCCCGGTCACGAGGCCGTGCAGGCCGCCGCCCTGAACCTCGAGACCGCGGCGCGCATGCAGACCTCGGTCCCGGAGCTGTGCGACCTCTCGGGCGAGTCCACGCGCACCAAGGAGCGCTACGGACTCGACTCCCCCGACGGCGTGCTCGCGGCCTACGGACGCCAGGCCCTGCTAGCCCGCCGCCTCGTGGAACGCGGCGTGCGCTTCGTCGAGCTGACCTGCCTCACGCGCGGCATCGGTGCAGGCAACGCCGGCAATCCCTGGGACCAGCACGGCGAGCTGGAGCGTGGGCACGGGGCCATGGCGCGCCAGGTGGACCAGCCCATCGCGGCGCTCATGGACGACCTGGCTGCGGGCGGGCTGCTGGAGGAAACGCTCGTCGTGTTCGCCACCGAGTTCGGCCGGACCCCCTTCAGCCAGGGCTCGAACGGCCGCGACCACAATCCCTTCGGGTTCTGCGTCTGGCTCGCGGGAGCGGGCATCCGCGGCGGCACGGTGCACGGCGCCACGGACGAGTACGGCTACCACGCGGTCGAGTCGCCCCACACGGTCTGGGACCTCTGGGCCACGGTCCTCCACACCCTGGGCCTCGAGCACCGGCACCTCACGTGGCGCCACGCGGGTCGCGACTTCCGTCTCTCCGACGTCCACGGACAGCCCATCGACGCGATCCTCGCCTGAGGATCACGGTCGGCGCGAGACGGCCCGCCCGACGGGCGGGACCCCCTCAGTTGCGGACCGTCAGCCCCAGGGGCCTGCTCAGGAACCGAGCGCCCGGCTCGTTGAACACGACCTGCATGATGCGCAGCCGTCCCTGGCCGGCGGGCAGGGCCGGGACCGCGAGCGAGTGCGTCAGCACGCCCTGAGCCGGGATCGGAGGCAGGGCCTCGATCACGAAGGGCCACAGCATGTGCAGGGTCCCCACGCTCGGGAGCAGGTCGCGGTTGGCGAAGTCCGTGGTGGTGAGCAGCAGGAGCGGCGTCCCTGCAGGACCGGTGATCGTGAGGTCGACCGTGGAGCCGCCCGTGGCCAGGGCCGGACCGGTGAAGCTGGTCGTGGGCGTGGTGAGGGCCACCACCGTCCCCGCGGGGGCGTTGATCGGCGAGCCCAGCAAGCCGTTCCCACAGCCGCCGAGGCCATCCAGGCCGCCGAGGAAGCTCGAGCCTTCGTGCCGGACCCGCGAGCCGGTGCCGAGGACGACCAGCCCGTCGCCGCCATCTCCGCCCACTCCGCAGGGAAGCCAAGCGCCGTCCTCGCCGATGCCTCCACGCACGAAGCAGTCGTAGAGCCGCACCTTGGAGTCCACGACCGTGACCGCATCGCCACCGTCCGCTCCATAGTTGCACTGCCCGCCGCAGACGTCCCAGCCGTTGAAGCCCTCGAAGCGCGAGCGCGAGACGCAGAGGGTCTGCGTTCCCTGAACGAGCAGGTCGCACTGCTCGAACCAGCTCTGCGTCTCGTTCAGCCCCTCGAGGAAGACCTCGGCGGCGCAGTCGACGACCCGCACGGTCCGGACGAAGAGCCCCTCGAGGCGAACGTCTTGCCCGGGCGCCAGGTCCCGGACCTCCACCGTCCCGTAGAGCCGCGGGACCCCGGTCCCGCTCACGATGTCGAGCCCCTTGCCGGCCACGAGGGCGTTGGAGCCCCCGGTCCAGCCGTAGTAGTTGCCGCCCTCCACGACGATCGTGTCCCCGTCGCTGGCGAAGTCGACCGCGGCCTGCAGGGTGGAGAAGTCTCCACCCGTGCCGAGCGCGACCACGTGCACCTCGCCGGCAAGGGCGAGTGAGGGCAGGAGCACGGCAAGAGCAGCGGAAGTCAGTCGGAGCAGCATCGTGGCGCGTTCAGGGGTGTTCGGGTGAGGAAGGGAGGTGCGTGACGCACTCAGTGGACCACGGTGAGACCGAGGGGCTGGCTCAGGAAGCGCTTCGTGGGCGTCTTGAACACGACCTGCATGATGCGAAGCCGCGCTTGTCCGACCGGAGGCGTCGGCACCGCGAGCGAGTGCGTCAGGACTCCCCCAGGCGGGATCGGGGGCAGGGGCTCGATCACGAAGGGCCACATCATGTGCAGGGTCCCCACGCTCAACGGAAGGTCGACGGTCGCGAGGTCGGTCGTGGTGATGAGGAGGGGAGAGCTCCCTGGCGGGCCCGTCACCTCGAGATCCACGGACGTGCCTCCAACCGCGCGCGGCGGCCCCGTGAGGCGCGTGACGGGCACGGCGAGTTGGACCACCGTCCCGGACGGCGCGTCGATGGGCACGCCCGGAATCCCGCTCGGGCAGCCCCAGCCTCCCCACCCACCGCTGAAGGTGCAGTTCGAGTACCGCACGAGGGAGGTGCTCCCGACCACGACGAGGCCATCCCCACCGTCGTACCCAATGCCGCACGGGAACGACGTGCTGTCATCGCCGTCGCCTCCCGCCATGGTGCAGCCGAAGAAGCGCACCTTCGAGCCGATGACAGTGACGGCATCTCGACCCGGGTCGCCCCCACCGCCCAAGAGGAGCGAGTCCGTGACGCAGACGGCCTGTGAGTTCACGACGGAGAGTCTGCACGACCAGCCGAACGCCAGGTTCAGCCCCTCGAGGAGGACGTCCCCGGCGCAGTCCCGCACGATGACGATGTTGGCTGTGAGACCCGCGATCCGGACGTCCTGCCCCGGCCCAAGGTCCCGCACCTCGATGGTCCCCGTGAGGCGCGGATCGCCGGTCCCGCTCACGATGTCGAGCCCCTTCCCGGAGATCAGTGCGGAGCCCCCGCCGGATCCGAAGGTCCAGCTGTAGGTGCCTCCCTCGACCACGATCGTGTCGCCGTCGCTGGCGAAGTCGACCGCGTCCTGGACCATGGAGAAGTCCCCCGTCCCATCCAGCGCCACAACGTGGACCTCGCCGGCGAGCGTCGGCAGGGCCAGGACGACTCCCATGACGAACTGGAGCGCGAGCTTCATGCCCCAAGTGTAGGCCATCCTGCTGCTCGCTCCCGCCTACCGCCCTTCCGCGATCCGGGATGGGCCCTTACTCTGGAACGAACCCCGCGCAGGCCCCCTTCCTCGTGGATCCCGCAATATGAGAACGCTCCATCTACGCGCAGCCCTCACCGCCGCCGCGGCGCTCATCCCCGCAGCTCAAGCCGACATCGTCTGGACGGGGGCCGTCAGCAGCGACGTCTTCGACGAGGCCAACTGGGACCTCTCGAACAGCACGGTCACCACGATCGACCCCAACGTCGGCATCGAGGACGACGTCGTCATCGCCAACGCTGCCGCCGAGGTGTGGATCCCGGACGTCAGCGGCCAGCAGCGCTTCCAGGTCGGTGACGGCTTCACGGTCACCATCGACAACGCGACGGTCCGCGCCCTCGGCAACGATGGCCTCGGCGGCCAGCCGGGTGCCAGCCCGGGTCCGCTGGTGACCCTGCGCAACGGCGCGAGCTTCGAGGCCTTCTTCATCGTGAACGGGACGCACATGGTGTTCGAGCCCGGGACCCACGGCGTCTTCAACGGAGGGTTCGTCCCGATCAATGCCTCGACCGTCGACCTCGCGCCGGGCAGCTACCTGCACTTCACCGACGAGACGCCGAACGCGTACATCAGCGAGCACCTCAACAAGACCACGGTCCTGGGCGTCCCGGCCGTGGTCGGCGGGAACGTGCAGGTCGCCTCCGACGGCGGCGCGGGCTGCTTCGTCACGGTGATCGCCCCCATCGGAACGAACGTCTGCGGGCCGGCGACGCCGAACTCGAGCTTCCAGAGCGCCAGCATCCGCGCCACGGGCACCGACCTGGTCGCCCTCAACAACCTGGCCCTGCTGGCGGACGGGTGTCCGCCCAACGAGTTCGGCTACTTCCTCTGCGGACAGGCCAGCGGCTACCTGCCGGGCGTTGGCGGTTCCCAGGGGGCCCTCTGCATCCTCGGCCGCATCGGCCGCTTCGCCGCCCAGGTCCAGTCCACCGGCCCGAACGGCGAGCTCGGCCTCTTGATCGACAACACCACGCTGCCGGTCTGGCCCCGCCACGCCGTGAGCCCCGGCGAGACCTGGGTCTTCCAGGCCTGGTTCGCGGACGGCGCCAGCTCGAACTTCACCGACGCGCTGGTCGTGCAGTTCCAGCAGACGCGACCTGCACCGTGCGCCGGCATCAGCGGGTCACCAGACAGGACTGGGGTCCAGGCGCTCGTGCTCCGGCGAGCCGCATGTTGATGAGCACACGCGCCGCGACTTGGTACCCGAGGTCTGGCTGATGCTCACCAGGGCGTCGGTCCAGGCTTCCTGCGCTGCAATAA
>WTJQ01000360.1:0-1971 GCA_011524785.1 Planctomycetota bacterium
GTCCCCATCCCCATCGAAGTCCGCGAGCGCCAGCCGACTGCTGCGCGCCCCCATCACGCTCTGGGCCCCAGCGAAGGTGCCGCCGCCAAGACCGCGGTGCCACCTGACCGTGAAGAGGTTCGGCGTCGAGACGACGAGGTCCAGCAGGCCATCCCCGTCCAGGTCGGCGACCTCGAGAGGGGTGACGCCCTGGAGCGAGCCCGCCACCTGAGCGGGCCCGAACTCCTGGGCCCCCGCGGAGGTGGCGAGGGCGGCCCCCGCGAGCAGGAGGCGCTGGGAGGCGCGCGTGAGCATGTCTCGGATCCTCATATGAACCCTAGTACCCTGGTCCCGGGGGGCCACGGCGCTGTGACCTGCCCCATGACCCGCGCCCTGTTCCGAGACGCAGTTCCGAGACTCAGCGGAACAGCACGGAGACCGCGTCCGAGGTGTTGGAGGTCATTCCTCCCTGTCCATTCGGCTCCCGGAACCAGAACTGGAAGTGGATGGTGTCCCCCGGCACGACGGGCGTCAGGAAGGGCAGCGCGTCGACGTCCACGAACGGCGAGATGTAGCCCGAGGCCAGCACCGTCTGCAGCGGGAAGCCGTTCTGCGGACTCATGCGGCGCACGGGCGGACCCAGGCAGAGCACGCCCGCCCCGCCGCCGAACGGGTTGACCAGCGCGGTCGACCGGCTGCAGATGAAGTAGCCCGGCATCCCCGGAGGCAGCAGGAAGCCCCCCAGGGCGAAGTCGTCGTCCGCGAGAACGGGCGAGCCGAGCGGCATCAGGCGCGCCCCGGTGGCGGAGACCGAGTTGGGATTCGCGGTGCAGAGCACCGGCTCGCCCGCGCAGCCGTCCAGCACGCCATTGCCGTCCCAGTCGAGCCAGGGTGCGGCCCCGATCTCGCAGTCGTCGCCGATGCCGTTCCCGTTGCAGTCCACCGCGGCCGGGACGAGGTTCTCGAAGGCGACGATCTGGTCGCTGATCAGCCCCCCGACGACCAGATCCAGATCGCCGTCTCCATCCAGGTCGCCGGCGGCGATGCGGGTCGGATCCCCCGTGGTGCCGACGGGGGCCTCCGGCGCGAAGGCCTCACCGCACTGGTTGGCGAACCAGGCGACCTTGCTGTCGAAGCGGCTGACGAAGGCCAGGTCCGGAGAGCCGTTCCCGCTCAGGTCCGCGGCGACGAGGTGTCGCCCTGAATTCAGCGTGCCTCCGACCGTGCCCTCGACCCAGCCGGCAGCGTCGTTGAGGAATCGATACAGGTTGTTTGCCGTGATCGCCGCGAGGTCGAGGTCACCGTCCCCGTCGAGATCGGCCGCGACGAGGTCGGCCGCCTGGGCGGTCAGGCTCCCGATCGGGAGGGGGTCGTCGAAACCCGCTCCATTGCCACGGAGCCAGCTGACCGGGTTCGCGGCGCCCGCGCCGCAGGCGAGGTCCAGGAGACCGTCCCCATCGAGGTCCGCGGCGCACAGGGTCCGCGGCGCGTCCAGCGCATTGCTGACGAGGAGCTTGGGTCCAAAGGCACCTGCGCCGTCCCCCTCGAACCAGACGATCTGGTCCTGGGCATTGCTGCTGGCTGCGACGTCGAGATCACCATCCCCGTCGAGGTCGGCCGCGACGACGCTGCGAATGAGGATCAGGTCGCTGGCGAGAACGACCGAGGGCGCGAACTGACCGCCACCGAGGTTCTCGAGGGTGCGCACCACGAAGTTGCCGCCCACCACGAGGTCGAGGTCCCCGTCCGCATCGAGATCCGCGATCTCGAGGGCCTGCGGACTGGGGACCAACTCGATCAGCTGCTCGGGCCCGAACGACCAGCCGCCGAGGTTCTCGAACCACGCCACCTTCTCGTCGCCGAAGGCCAGCGAGACGATGTCCTCGTCCCCATCCCCATCCAGGTCGGCGACGCGGACCTCGAAGGGCGCGTTGAACCCGCTTGCGATCAGGGTCTCGCTCCCGAAGTCGTTCGGCCGTGCCGCCTGCGAGG
>WTJQ01000360.1:2071-6278 GCA_011524785.1 Planctomycetota bacterium
ACGCCGAGAGAGCGCGGAGCCCCTAGCGATCGAGCGAGAGGAGGACGGGGACGGGCCCGTCCTGCACCCGCTGGAACGCCTCGCGGGAGTCCACCCCTCGCAGGCGGTTCTTGATCAGCACCTGGGCGCAGACCCCGCCGAGGGTGTTCCCGGGACCGGTGGCCACCAGCTGGTCGGGCGCGTGCTCCAGGAGCGCGACCTCGAGGGAGCGCGTGAAGTCGTAGGTGTCGGTCACCTGCGCGCCGAACGTGTACTCGCGCAGCGCCTCGGGATCGGCACCCCACGGCGTGTGGCGCCGCCCGAGCCCGTCGATCAGCTCCACGTCGGGCTGGCCGAAGGTGAGGTCCTTCAGGTACGCCCGGGCCGCGCGGCTCGTCTCGAGGACGAGCGGCGTGTGGTAGGGGCCGTGCTGAGCCAGGCGGAAGGGGTAGGTGACCTTCCCCTGCTGCACCGGCTCGAGCCGCTCCGAGAGGACGGCGAGACCGGCCCTCGTCCCCGCCAGCACGGCGTAGCCGCCCAGCCGGATCGAGTGGAAGAGATCGCCCGGGTGCTCGGCGACCAGGCGCTCGACCGCCGCCAGCCGAGCGCAGTCCAGGCGCCAGTCCTCGTCCACCAGGGGATGGATCATCTGCCCCCCGTCCGAGCCATGCTCCTCCTGGAGCATCGACATGCGCTGCACCAGCTGGAAGCCGTCCTCGAAGGAGAGCGCTCCCCCGGCCGCCAGGGCCGTGTACCAGCCCATGGAGTTGCCCACGATCGCGGCCACCTCGTGCTCGCTCCGGACCCGCTCGACGTCCAGCATCGTGCGCAGGTAGATGAGCGGGGAGACGTGCGCCGGGCGGAGGTGTCGGGCGGGCGAGAAGCGCTCCGCGCGGTCCAGCTCGACCAGGGAGTCGAGGCCCTGCTCGGCGCGCCGCGCCTCGGCCGCCACCACGAACGGGTGGCGCGGATCGAGCGCTCCCATGGAGCGCTCGGTGTAGGAGCCGCGGCCCGGCAGGACGAGGACCACGCGGCTCATGCCAGGACCTCCTTCATGCCGCGCAGGACGTCGTCCTCCTGGACGAGGACCAGGTTCGCCGCGTCGGCGAGGGGCACGTAGCTGTCGAGGCCCCGGACGGTGCGGAGCGGTCTCTGGACCCCGCGCTCCACAAGGCCGGCGACGATGGCATCGGCCACGCCGGCGCCCGTGGCCCGGCACTCGTCCACGACCAGGATCCGCGAGCAGGCCTCGGCGTGCTCGACCAGCGCCTCCAGGGGCAGCGGGTTGAGCCAGCGGAGGTCGACGACCCGCACGCGCTGCCCGGTCTCCTGCTCGAGGCGTCGCGCCGCGCGCAGGGAGAGCCGCAGTCCGTTGGCGTACGAGATCACGAGCAGGTCGGTGCTCTCCGCGCCGTAGACGCCGACCTCACCGGGCAGCAGGACCTCGCCCTGGGCCGGGTAGTCGGTGAGCCAGGCCTCGTCCCCGTCCTCGTGCAGGTCGCGCTCGTGGTAGAGGGCGATGGGCTCGAGGAAGGCCACGACGCGCCCCGAGGTGGACGCCATCGCGAGCGCCCCGCGCAGCATGCGCACGGCGTCGTCCCCGCGGCTCGGGCAGGCCAGGGCCAGCCCGGGGATCTCCCGCAGGGCGCCCAGGGAGTTGTCGTTGTGGAAGTGGCCGCCGAAGCCCTTCTGGTACGCGAGGCCGGCGATCCGGACGACCATCGGGTTCTCGAAGGCTCCGTTCGAGAAGAACTGCAGCGAGCAGGCCTCCCCGCGCAGCTGATCGATGGCGTTGTGCAGGTAGGCGAGGTACTGGATCTCGGGGACGGGCAGGAGCCCGGCCTGAGCCGCTCCCTGTGCGACCCCGAGGATCGTCGTCTCGTCGAGCAGGGTGTCGAAGCAGCGCGCCTGGCCGAAGCGTCGCTGGAGGTTCTGGGTCAGGCCGTAGACCCCGCCCTTCCTGCCGACGTCCTCGCCGAAGACGAGCAGCTCGGGATGGGCCAGCATCGCGTCGTGCAGGCCCTGGTTGATGCGCGCGGCCAGGGTGCGGCGGGTCGGGGAGTCCTGCTCCTCGGGGAGCCTCGACCCGAAGGCCTCGCGACGGGCCTCCTCGGGGAGCGGCCGCGCGGCCTCGACACGCCACTGCTCGGGCGCCTCCGGCGCGAGCGGCGCGATCACCGCGCTCGCGTCGGTGAGCTTGGGTCGCAGGACCGCCTCCTCCATGGCGGCGTGCACGCGAGCGCGTGTCCCCGCCACGATCGCACGCAGCTGCGCGGGCGTGGCCGCACCGAGCTCCACGAGACGGCGCGCGGCCGCCAGCAGCGGATCCCGCGCCTCGGTCGCCTCGATCTCCTCCACGGTTCGGTACGCGGTCTCCACGTCGCTGCCCGCGTGTCCCCACAAACGCACGGTCTCGAGGCGCAGGAAGACCGGCGTGCGCGCGCTCCGGCAGGTCCGGATCGCCAGCTCGACGGTGTCCCAGACCTCGTCGATACTGCCGCGCGCGTCGAAGAAGGACAGGTGGCGCTGGCTGCCCCAGGTGTCCTCCACCCAGCGGCTGGGCGTCTCGACGCTGATGCCGCGGCCGTTGTCCTCGCAGACGAAGAGGATCGGAACGGGGTTGTCCTTGCGGCGGGCGTAGCGCGCGGCGTTGACGCCGGAGAGGGCCGTGGCGTGGTTGCTCGACGCGTCCCCGAAGGTGCAGGCCACGATCGAGTCGGTGGGCAGGCCCGACGGCTGCGGCAGGTCGGCCTCCACCTCGAGGCGCCGTGCGCGACCCAGCGCGAAGGCCATCCCCACGGCCTTGGGCACGTGGCTGGCGATGGTGCTGGTCTGGGGAGGAACCCAGGCCTCGCGGCTGCCCCAGACCTTGTGGCGGCCGCCGCTGGCCGGGTCCTCCGCGGAGGCGCTGAAGGAGAGCAGCGTGTCCCAGAGCGGCGTGCTCCCGGGCAGCCGGCGCATGCGCGCCATCATCAGGCCGCCGGATCGGTAGTGCAGGTAGCACGGGTCGTCCGTCCGCAGCAGCGCACCGACGCAGGCGTTCAGCTCGTGGCCCGCGCTCGAGATGGTGTAGAAGCCCTGGCCGCGCTTCTTGAGCTCGCGCGCGGCGACGTCGAGGCTGCGCGAGAGCACCATGTCCTCGAAGAGGTCGCGCGCACGGGCAGCGGTCAGGCTCGAGCCGGGTCGCAGGGGCTGCGTCGGCCCCATCAGGGTCGAGGCCGGCTGGAGCTCCTCCAGCAGGCGGTCGAGGTTCTGCTCGACGAGGGTGACGCGGTCGGCACTCATGGCGCGGCCTTCGAGAGTAGCCCCGGGCCGACCCGCGGGGGCACGCCCGCGGTGGGTTCCAGGGGGCTGCCTCGATCCGGAGCGGCTCTTCCCTCGGGTGGACGCGTCAGGGCCGCGCTCACCAGCTCCCGGCGTACCCCACCTCGTAGGGCGCCGCGTCGCGCTCCGCCAGGGAGTGCAGGAGGCGGGCCAGCTGCCGCAGGTGGAGGGCGTCATGGGCGGCGAGTGCCCCGAGGAGGTCGCCAGCGTGGAGGTCCGCGAAGCGCGGATGGGTCCAGTGCAGGGACCAGTCGAGGTCCGAGGGCCCCGCCGCGTCGAGGCGCTCCCGGAGGCGTGCAACGGTCTCGACGCGCGCGGTGGCGAAGCGCTCGAGGGACTGGGCCACGGGACGATCGCGGTAGCGGCGCGCCGCCACCCAGCCCTCGGGATCGATGGGAGCGAAGGCCCCCTCGCGCTCGTCGAGCACGAACTCGAGGCGCGCGCGGAAGTCCTCTCCCTCCTCGTCGGCGAGGTGAGCAACGAGCTCCCGGACGCACCAGCCTCCATCCTCGGGACGCCAGGCGTGATCGTCCTCCGCAACTCCCTCGCAGAGGGTCTGCAGAGCCGCCGGGAAGGCGGTCAGGCGCTGGAGCAGGCGGGGGGCATCCATGCACCCATGATGCCCGCCGCCACTCGCTCAGCGGAACAGGACCGCGATGGCGTCGCTCGTGTTGGAGGTCGGCAGCGGGTTCGTATCGCGGAACCACAGCTGGAAGCTCCAGCTCTCCCCCGGCAACAGCTGCGTCCCCTGGGGCAGACCCGACAGGTCCACGGCCACGGAGCGCGTGCCCGCGCTCGTGATCTGGCCCAGCTCCCCGAGAGCGACGCGATCGAGCCTGACGATCGGCGCGCCGAGACAGAGGACGCCCTGGCTCCCCCCGAACCCCGGCACGAGGGCCTGGGA
>WTJQ01000623.1 GCA_011524785.1 Planctomycetota bacterium
AGGTACGCGCGCACCTTCACGCCCTCGAGGGGCGTGCCGGAGGCGTCCTCGACACGGCCGGCGAGGGTGGTCAGCGGACGCAGCTCCAGCACGACCTCGGTGTCGCCCGCGAAGGCGGCCGTGGGTGCGCTCGCGCCGACGCGGGCGTCCGGGTGGTACCAGTTGTAGGAGGAGACGTTCGTGACGAGCTCCACGGTGCCCATGGCCTGGGTCACCCCGAGGAGCTCGAAGCGTCCGCCCTCGCTCGAGGTCCCTCGGATGGTCGGGCCGCGCCGCCCGCCGCCCACCTCGATGAAGACGCCGACCGCGGGGAGGCCGTCGGGCGTCAGGACGGTCCCGGTGATGGGATCACCCAGGTCCAGGACGAGCTCGACGTCCTGGACGTGGCCCCCGCGAGGGAGCTGGACCGTCACCTCGTCCTTGGCCGCGGGGAACCCGCGCAGGGACGACGTGACCTGCAGCTCCCCCTCGGGGAGGTCGTTGAAGTGGAAGCGGCCCTCGCTGTCCGTGCGCGTGTGCCGGACCGCGGTGATCCACGTCTTCTCGAGGGGCTCGGCGTCGGGACGGAAGCGGTCGAGGTCGGGGTTCGTGCCGCGCAGCTTCACCTGGCGTCCCACCAGCGGGGCGCCGGTCTGCGCGCGGAGGAAGCCCTCGATGCGTCCTCCCGGGTGCAGGACCAGGTCGCCGTAGTCGATGATCCCGCGAGCGCCCTCGTCCGCGGGGAAGTCGTAGACCCGGGACCCGAAGCCGTCCCGCTGCAGGAGGAGCTGGTGATCGACGAGGGTGTGGAGCGTGTCCAGCGCGAAGCGCCCCTCGGCGTCGGTCGTCGTCGACTCCCAGTCCGAGCGCGACACGCCCTCGACGGTCTTCGAGCCCACGCCCGCGACGTAGGCGCCGGCGAGCGGCGCCCCCTCGGGGTCGACGACGCGGCCGGTCGCGATCCGGCCCGGGCGGAGCACGAAGTCGATCCGCGTGTCCTCGGTCATCAGCTCCAGGTCGATGGGGCGTCGCTCGACCCCGTGGCCCGCGGCCCGCACGCGCACGTCGCCCAGGTCGCGCCGCTTGGCCCCGCCGAGCCCGAGCAGCTCGTACGCGCCGTTGGCGTCCGTGAGCATCGCCTTCGCGAACGAGGCTCCCACGCCCACCTCCGCGCCCTCCAACGGGCGTCCACGCTCGTCGCTGACCACCCCGTGGATCCGGGTCCCGGGGTCGAGGGCCACGTCCAGGAGCGCGCGCTGGCCCGGCTCGAGCTCCAGCCGCCGGGAGGGCGGGGTGGCCATGCGCGCAGGCGTGATCTCGACCGTCAGGAGGCCGGGCGGCAGCCCCTCGACGAGGAACGTCCCCGAGCTGCCGGTGCGCACGCGGCACTGCTCGACCCGCCACTTGTCCCGGCCCACGAGCAGGACGTCCTCGACCGGGGAGCCGTCCGACGCGCGCGTGACCGTCCCGGCGATGCTGGCGCCCTCGGCCAGGCGCAGCTCCAGCACCTCCCCGGCGAACACCGGCTGGCGGCGGCTGGTCGCGTGGTCCGCTGCCGTCGCCTGGACCTGGAGCGGGACCGCCATGGGCACGGTCGTGCGGAAGCGTCCCTCCGCGTCGGTGGTCACGGTGCCCACCGTCCGCATCGCGTTGCGCTCCTCGAGGTCGGGCAGCATGAACTCGCTGTGCAGCAGCTGCGCGACCACGACGGTGGCGTTCGCGAGCGGCACGCCCAGGTGCTCGCTCAGGACGAGGCCGCTGAGGACGCCCTCACGCTCGAGGGGCGCCTGGAGCAGCGGGTCCTGCAGCGCGTCCGCGCCCTCGGCCTCCACCGCTCGTTCGCCGGCGCGCGGCGCCTCCTCCAGCGCCGAAGCATCGGCGGTCGACTCCTCGGACGGGACCTCCCCCGTCGGGGGCTGGAGTGCTGCCGTCTCGCTGGAGGGCGCGCCGGTCGTGATCCTCCAGGCCCCGACGGCGAGGACGACGATGGCGGCCGCGAGGGCGAGGCAGCGGTGGCGGGATGTCATGGCATCAAGATACGAAGGTCTTCGTCGTGCGGATCCCCTCGTCGGGCGGAATCGAGCGGATGCACGAGCCGAGGTGCCGGGGCTCGTCGTTTGGACATCCCAGGCCGTCGCGCCGGGACGGGCTATGCTCGGCATGGACCTCGACCCGCTCCGACTCCCGCACGTGCTTGCCCTCGCTCCGCGCCTTTACCCCTCCTTGGCGGCCGTCCTCGCCCTCTGCGCGGCCTGTGGCGAAGGGGACCGCGGGGAGGTCCCCGAGGGGCCGATCGCAGGGCCTGTGATGGAGGGCACCACGGACAGCGTCACGGACGGATCCGAGGTGGACCTCGACGTCCTGCGCGCGCTGCCCTACGCGGGCTACCGGGAGGAGGCTTCGGGGGAGGAGCAGCGCTCCGGCGTGGTCCTCCTCGACGAGGAGCGCTCGCATCCCGGCTTCAACCTGTACAGCGCCTTCCGCTTGGCGAGCGCCTTCCTGATCGACGCCCGAGGGGAGGTCGTGCGCAGCTGGAGCGACCCGGACGGGTACCACTGGGCGCGCTGTCGGCTGCTCCCTGGCGGGGACCTGCTCGTGGTGGGCTCCTCCCAGGTCGAGGAGGGCCAGCGCAGGATCGCCGACGCGGGCCGCTACCTGGCCAAGTACGCCTGGAGTGGCGCCCTGCTGTGGAGGCGCGCTCTCCCCGTCCACCACGACGTGGAGGTCCTGCCGGACGGCAGGCTGGCGGTCCTCGGGTATCGCTACGCCGCGGAGCCTGCGGTCCATGCGGAGGCCCAGCTGCGGGACGACGTCCTGCTGGTCCTCAGCGCCGATGGCGAGGTGCAGGAGGAGCACTCCCTGTACGGGCTGCTCAGCGGGAACCCCGAGGTCCTCGAGCTGAAGGAGGTGAAGGCCCAGCGGCGCGCACGGGCCTTCGAGGTCGAGCTGTTCCACTCCAACTCCATCGAGCACATGCGCCACGCCCACCTCGAGGCGCGCGACCCGCTCTACGCAGCCGGGAACGTCCTGGTGTCCATGCGGCACCAGGACGCCGTGGCCATCGTCGACCCCGAGGCCGGTCGCGCGGTCTGGAGCTGGGGCCGCGGCAAGGTCCTGGGTCCCCACAGCGCGACCGTGCTGGCCAGCGGGAACGTGCTGATCTTCGACAACGGGCTGGGGCGCGGCTGGTCGCGGAGCGTCGAGGTGGACCCCGTCAGCGGCGAGGTCGTCTGGCGCTACCACGCCCCTCGTCGGCGCGACTTCTACACGGCCTCGCGCGGCTCCAACCAGCGCCTCGCGAACGGCAACACCCTGCTCACCGACTCGGACAACGGGAACGCCTTCGAGGTCACGCCGGAGGGAGAGCGCGTGTGGGAGTTCTGGGCCCCTCACCACGACGCGGAGGGGCGGCGCGCCACCCTCGTCCAGACGGAGCGCTACGACGTGGCGTTCGTGGAGCGCATCCTCGCCGAGGTCGGCAGCGACGACTGAGTGCGTCCCGGGGCGGCGTGCGGGCGAGGGACCGCGCCGCTCACTTGCGCAGGATGCTCTCCATCTTCTTCCCCCGTGCGAGCTCGTCGACGAGCTTGTCCATGTAGCGGGCCTTCTGGGTGAGGGGGTTCTCGATGTCCTCGACCCGGTAGCCGCAGACGACGCCCTTGATGAGGTGGGCGTTGGGGTGGAGCTTGGCCCCGGCGAAGAACTCCTCGAGGTTGGAGCCCTTGTCTAGGTGCTTGCGCACCTGGGCCTTGGTGTAGCCCGTCAGCCAGCAGATGACCTTCAGGAGGTCGTCCTCGGTGTGCCCCTTCTTCTCGACCTTGGTGACGTAGTGGGGATAGAAGGAGGCGAACACCATCTGCGCGATGCGTTCATCCGTGGAGAGGCGGGGAGTCATGGGGTCGTTGCTCGATCGAGGTCTCCAGCCTAGGGCTGGAGGCGATGGCGTGGGTGGCGTGAGGTGGGTCTCGGCGCACGGCAGCGAGTGCGAGGCGACACAGGCAGCCGGCGGGTGCAACCGAGTCGGTCTCCCGTCGTTCTGATAGCGGGGGGCGCTTAGCCTGCAGCGCGCCGCTCCTGCAGGTGATCCGCCGCGTTCACGGTCCATGACTCTCACGCTTCCCACCCTCGTCGCAGCCCTCGGGCTCGCTCTTCAAGACGTTGCGACACTGCGCGTCCATCCCCTCGATGATGCGCTCCTTCCGCAGGCGCAGGTGCTGGCCCACGCGCTGGGACGCCTCGGTGTGGAGGGCGTGGAGGTCGTCGAGACGGGTCTCGAAGGAGAGGAGCCCGGCGAGGGCGAGGGCGTGGTCCCCTCGAGAGCGGCCGGCGTGCGCTTGGAGCTCGATGCAGCGCTTCCCGCCGAGGGATACCGGGTCCTCAGCGAGAGCGGGGACATCACCGTGACAGCCGCCGACACGGCCGGGGCGGCGCACGCCGTCGCCGACCTCGTGCGCCGGGTGATCCTCGGGGAGGGCACTGCATCGTGGGAGGACGCTCGCTGGGAGGAGAGGCCCGACTTCCCGTACCGGTCCTTCATGGTCGACATGGGGCGCAATCCCCACTCGCCCGCGACGCTGCGGCACGTGGTCGACATGGTGTGGTTCCACCGTGGCAACTACCTGCAGCTGCACCTCACCGACGACCAGCTCTTCTCGTGGCCCTCCGCGGCCTACCCGGAGCTGCAGAGTCCGCACGCCGGGTGGAGCCTCCAGGACTTCCAGGCTCTCGAGGCCTACAGCCAGGCACGCGGCGTCACCCTGGTCCCGGAGCTGGAGGTCCCCGGTCACTCGAGTCTGCTCCGCAGCCGGCGCCCGGACGTCTTCGGGACCACGACCCTCGAGCTCGCGACCTCGCCGCAGGCGCTCGCGGGGGTCCAGACCCTCCTCGCGGAGATGCTCGGCGTGTTCCAGGCCACGCCGTACGTGCACATCGGTGCTGACGAGGTGGGCGGAGTGCCTCAGGAGGATCAGCGCGCCTTCATCAACCGGCTGAACGCGTTCCTCCGGGACCGTGGTCGGACGACGGTCGTCTGGGAGGGGCCGGGCATCGGCGAGGGGGAGAACAAGGTCTCCGAGGACGTCGTCCAGATGGCGTGGGAGAGCCGCTACGTGCCCATGCCAGCCATGGTCGAGGCCGGGTACCAGGTCGTGAACGCGGCGTGGGATCCGTTCTACGTGGTCGACCACTACCCCAGGAACAACTTCACGGGGGTGCCCGTGGACGAGCTGTACGCCGTGGACCTCAGGCGGATGAAGAACGTGGACCCGGGCCTGCCCTCGTTCCACCGGCCGCAGCTCCTCGAGAGCACCGAGGGCGTGCTGGGCTTCTGCATGCCCTATTGGGAGGGGCGCGAGCAGAACCTGCTTCCGCTCTGCGTCGCTCGTTATGGAGCGGCGGCGGCTCGGGCCTGGGACTACGACTCCCAGATCCCCTACTCCGAGTTCGCCGCGCGCGAGGCAGAGCTCCTGCCCCGGCTCGAGGCCATCTCGGGCTTCGAGCTCCCAGAGCTGCCCATGGCTGCTGCTGAGGACGAGGTCGGCAACCTCGCGTTCCGAGCGCGTGTCACCCCCTCCCGTGGCCAGCACCAGCCCCACTTCGTTCCGCAGCGCCTGACCAATGGCATCACTGATCAGTTCGACCTCTTCCTCGGCTACCCCGCCAAGCCCGAGCCCCTGGTGATCGATCTCGAGCTCCGTGAGGTCGCCGAGGTCTCTCGGGTGCGGGTGCACGAGATCTCCGTGGGGAGCAGCTGGGAGCGCTACCGGCTCCTGGCCTCCTCGGACGGCGAGCACTTCGTGGAGGTGGGCTCCACGAGCGAGGGCGACCGTGGGGACGCTCACTTCGTCGAGCATCGCTTCGAGCGGCAGCTGGTCCGGGTCCTCCGGATCGAGACCAGCGGCTGCGAGCGCTTCACCTTCCCCTCGTTCAGCCGCCTGACCGAGGTCGAGGCCTTCGCGGACTGACGGGCAGGACGGGGACGACCTCGCGAGTCCTCCCCAGAGGACTGCGACTCAGGACACCCCCCGCCTACCGAGGGGTCGGGGACCCACGTTGACCGTGGCACGGGCCTTGCACTTCTCAGCGGGCTGGGCGTCCGAACCTGCCGCCACCTCGCCCATCGCCTCTGCTGGACCATGACCTCGCTCGCCCTCATCCCTTCGCTCCTCGCCGCTCCTGCGCTGGTTCCCCAGCAGGTCCCGCTCTCCGATCCCGGGTTCGAGGCGGGGGGGGCCGGCTGGCAGGCGGTCACCGTCCTGGATGCCCAGCGGCACGCCGCGCCGGAGGGGC